>CAYFHZ010000035.1:0-13170 GCA_964342535.1 uncultured Bacteriovoracaceae bacterium
AAAAGTCAAAACTCTTCGTACCAATTACGGTGTCATTATTTATGAATCAATTCGACCATTAGGAGTCAGAGATGGTGAAAAATTGTCCATCTGGAATACATATGCACTTTTCTTTACAGTATTATTGAAAGCTAAGTTTCTGTAATCTAGACCATTGCGCTGGCATAGTTATTGCTTATTTAGTAAGTGGAAGAGGTTCCTTAAGGAGGATTAAAAATCATGAGAAAATTAATATTATTTACACTTTTTACTTCATTTTCATCTATTGCGGCTACAACTGGAACACTTGTTCTTCAGGGATCAGTACCTGCTGTGCTTGAAATTGATGTAACTGGAAATGCAGCAGCAACTACCTTACCTCTGGACACTGTTATTACGGGGTCTAATGAAATTACTGTAGCATCGGTAAATGAAAAATCAAATTCCACAACAGGATATGATGTTTCTATAACGTCAGATAATGGCGGTTATCTTGTTCACGAATCTGTAGCATCATCAAAGGTGGCATATGGGATTACATATGATGGAGCTTCGGTTAACTTAGCTTCAGGTGAAACTTTCCAAAACGCTTCATCTACTTATGCAGATGTTGATAAAGATGTCGTAGTAAATTCTTTAGCTGGTAGTGCTAACTATGCAGGATTATTACAAGGTGATTACCAGGATACCCTTACATTCACGATATCAGCACATTAATACTAAACTAATTTAATCAATTAACCGAAAGGCATACTATGAAGATAAGTATGCCTTTCTTAATTTTTCTGGTTACAATTTCATCTGTGTATGGGGCCAAAAGTCAAATTCTATACTTGAGTGGAAGAGTACCTGCTTCAATCAGCCTAGGTGAAGTAAGTGGCCATCAAAATTCCAAGGGTCGTTTTACTTTGAAATCTAATGTCCATCCCTCTAAATATGAAGTAAATAAACGAATCCGAGGTAAGCTTCAATATATAGAAATAATCTCCCGTTAGCATCAGGGCCTTAATAAGATTACAATAGTAAATGTTAACTTTTACTATTTAGGAGTCTCCTGTGAGATATGGAATTTTACTGGCCTTACCTTTGCTTTTTTCATTTACTTTCAGTCCCATGACAGAAACAATTCAGCTCGGTAAAGGAAAAAACTCCGTTCAATTTCAAATTCATAACAACACAGATAAAACAATTCCAATCAGTATTAAGGCCGTACAAAGAATTCAAAATATAGATGGCAAAGAAGAGCTTCCTCAGACTGAGGATATAAAAATATTTCCTCCTCAGCTTATTGTTCCTAAAGGGGAAAAAAGAAGTATACGGGTAGATTGGATTTCTAAAAAAAAACCAACAATGGAACAATCATATAGAATAATTGCAGAGCAAGTTCCTTTAGATATCGACAAAAAAAACGATGGTATAAAGGGCGGTATAAAAATGCTTATGCGCTTTATGAGTGCGCTTTATGTTGATCCAGGTAATACTAAGTCTCATTTAAATATTGTAAAACTAGAATCAATCGCGGGTAAATTAAAAATACATCTCAAAAACTCAGGTTCCAAACATCAGTATTTGAAAAATGTGAAAATAAAAATTTCCAATGGTAAAACAACAATAAAACTCAAAAAGAAAGATGTTGAAAAACTAGAAGGTCATAATGTACTTGCTGGAAAGACTAGAATTTTTGAATTTTCTGTAGACCAAAAGCTAAATGATAATTTTGAAGGTACCATTTCAGTTGATTAAAAAGACATTATATATATTTATATGTAGTTTGATATTTTACTCGCTTTCTTCTATTGCTGATGACGAACAAGATCTCTTTAAAAAAGTATTTGGAAACTCATTTATTGAATCCCCTCTTGAACTTCAAGTTTTAAATCAAGAAATTGGTCAAATAAAAGTTCGAATGCAAGGAAGTACAATTGTTGCTGTTGAAACTAAAACATACTATGCAAAATTAAATGCAATCTTAAAAAAGTCTATGAATATTCCAGAAACTGAGTGGACGCAGACCTCTGAACTTCCTTTTCCTCTAGAATACAATCCAGAAAAACTTAATCTCAATCTTATTATCGATCAAAAACTCATTGCTCCCACATTTTATGATGTTGGAGAGAATTTAAAAGCAAAATATGCTGGAGAAGTGATAGTACCAGCTCCTTTGGCAGCAAATTTAAGCTATACCTTGGATAAAACATATGGAGACGAAGCTTTAGGTGGTGACTATTTCTCAACAAGTGTAAATAGTTTTGTAAATATACATGGGGTGATCTTGAGTACTCGTGGCTTCTATCAGGAATCTAGTAAAGAAGATGGATACTGGTTCCGAGGTGATACAAATTTAACTAAAGATATTGAGTCAAAAAAAATAAGATTACAAGCAGGAGATATTTATACCCAAAGTTTCTCATTCTTAAATTCTCAAAGTATTGGTGGAGTTAGTATCCAAAAACAATTTTCGATTGATCCTTACTCTCAACCATTTACGAGAGGAAGTGAAGAGCTTAAACTTACGTCTAGATCACAAGTTAAAACATACGTTAATGGAAATTTATATCGACAAGAAACTTTACCAGCGGGAAATTATCGTTTAACAAACCTACCTCTGTTAAATGGAATCAACTTTATTAGATTAGAAATTAAAGATGCTCAAGGAATTGTCAAAATTATCGACTATGACATACCCATTTCTATTGCAACTTTACGTAAGGGCGTTTCAAATTTTGCGTTGAGTTCTGGAAAAGTATTTACTGACTCTGACAAAGAAAGAGAGTATGTTGAAGACAATATTACCTCTGGATATTATCAATATGGAGTTAACGATTATTATACTTTTGGTGGATTTGGCCAAGTAGAATCAAATTATAATTTAGCAGGTCTATCCAATGGCTTTATTAGTAAGATAGGAAATATCTTTGTAGATCTAGCACACTCTCAAAATCTTGAAACCAACGAAGTTGGCCAAGCTTTAGCGGCCAGTTGGCAATATCAACCCATTGGAATCAGTGTGCGACGAGGCTTTGCTTTAGTTCTGAGAGCAGAGAAGTTTATTTCTGATTTTCGAGAAAATTCTAGCTCTACAAACAATCTAGTGGATACCAACTATGAATCAAGTATTTCTGTACCACTTCACAAAACATTCTCACTCAATTTAGGTTTTGCTAAAAGCATTTTCCAGGACAAAAGCTTTAACGATCGAGATACCTATAGAGGGTCACTTAATTGGAGAATATCCCCTCTTATAACTGCAAATGTCTATGCTTCTAAAACAGTCAATACTTTAGGAGAAAGTGAAACCCAAGCTTCACTATTTCTTAACTGGAGATTTTCAGGGGACTCTAATTCTTTTGGTAGTATTTATAAAGATCTTAATCAAGACTCTTCTCGTGTAAGTTTGACTAAAGATAATTCTAATCAACTCTACAGCCCAAGGATCGCAACTTCCTTTGAAAAAGAGTCAGAAAGAGAAAGAGTTGATTTAATTACTAAAGTCTCAACCTCAATGGCCGATATTTTTATCAGAGGTTCCTATGAAGAACAAGAATCTGATCATTACCAAATGTATGGTGCAACATTATCTAGTTCAATTTTGCTAGCGGCATCAAATGATTCTGGACTTGGCATGGCCTTTGGACGTCCAACACAAAGTAGTTTTGCCATATTTAAACCTTCAGAAGATTTAAAAGATCAGAAACTTGCGATCAAGTCAACTTCCCCTTTTGCTGATACTGAAAGCCCTATTTTTGGTGACCTAGCTCTACCAAATTTGTTATCTTATCAATTTAGGGAAGTTCAAGTTGATACAGGACATTTGGATATTGGTACGACCTTAGAAAAAGAGAAATTTGTTTTACTCCCAAAGCTTAAATCAGGGCATTTAGTTAGTCTTAGAGATAAAGGTTTGTTAAGTATTGAAGGAATTTTGTTAAAGGAAGGAAAACCAGTCAAATTAAAAGTAGGAAAGCTTGGGCAAAATGTCTTTTTCACTGATCGAAATGGATACTTCTTTATTGATGGAATAAAAGAAGGAAAATTTAATATTGAAGTAATGGGTGTTGGATCGACAAAAATTCATATCCCTGCTAAAAATAAAAAAGGTTTTTTTGATTTAGGAAAGCTTGAATTAAAGTAGGTACATATGAAAATCAAAGTATTTATATTCTTAATCATCATTTTTTCTTCCCATGCTCAAGCACAAAACTGTCAATTTAATATTAATGTTGGAAATTTTGTTGGTATGATCAATACGTCAGTTCAATCAATTCAACATAGCTTTAGTTTAAGCCGAGGAAGTAATAGTAATAATTGTAAAACCTTTAGGGCCTATTTTTCAAAAGGGAATGCAGGATCTTATAGTCGAGAAACGAGCAGTGGAAGTCAAATTGTTCCTTATAATATTTATAAAGAATCGAATTTAGTAAATATTTTAAAAGATGAACCAGATGCAACTAGTGGTGAATGGATTGAAGGAACTTTAGATAATGTTAATGTATCTTATAATTTTGACTTTTTCTTTAAAGTGATTGATTTAGACTCCGTTTTCAATCATACTGCTAGTACTTATCATGGTGATCAAATTCAAATTAGAATTTTTGGAGTCAAAAACAATGGTGATCTCGTTTCTCAATCTATAGGTTATATGTATGTACAAATGGCAACTCCAAGATTTGTTGAGTTAAGTGTTGGTGGACCCTCATCATCTCATGATCCTTCACAAACACAACATATTATGAGTTTTGGAAATATGCAAAGCGGTGACATACAAGGTGCCTCTCTACATATTAAAGGCAATGTGGGATTTACTGTTCGCTTTGCATCTGAAGAAGGCTCAAAGCTAGTGAATGGAGGTAGCTCTGTTCCTTATTCGGTAAAAGTGGGTTCAACGAATTACAAAAGCCTTACAAACCCAGGGCAAGAGTATTGGATGTTTAACCGAAGTAACGGTACTCCACAAAATGCTCAAACTTACCCTGTCAGTGTGAAACTTGGGACTGTGCCTAATAACCCCCAAACTGGAAATTATTCAGACACTATCACCATAAGTGTTGCTGCTCATTAAAAACTTTGATCATTTATTTTCAGAATTTTTTAAACTACATTTATAGCTTCAAAGTAATCGACTAATTGATCAAAGACAAATCTAATTCTACGATTTGTCTTCAGCTCTCTATGGGATACTATCCAAGTGGAGTAATTGATTCCTTCAAAGTCACTTAAAACTCTTTGTACGCTTTTATCTTTATCTCCAATAAGGTGAGGCATGATTCCAATCGCTAATCCTTCTTTTACAAGATTCCAATGAACAAAATGACTTTCTGTTATTATAGGAAAATTATCTTTTGTAAGATAAATTCCAAAATGTTTAAGTCCCTCAATATATATAGATATATCACCTATACTCACAAAGCTAGCTGTGGATAGATCAGCTATAGAATTAAAAGGACCATGCTTTTTAAGAAATTCTTTTGTGGCATAAAAATTACCAATAGAGTCTGAAACTTTCTTCATAATAAGATCAGGTTGCTTTGGAAGAAAGTTTCTCACGGCAATATCAGCTTCTCGTCTTCGGAGATCAGATGAATCATTCTTTGCCACTATTTCTATTGTAATCCCAGGGGCCAATGATCTTATTTTCTTAATGACAGGAGGTAGTAAGAAGGCCGAATTGGCTTCACTCGCAGTAATAGTTACTGTTCCCTCGAGCTCCTTAGATTGTCCCATGGCCACCAAAGAGAGTTGACTTGCTCCTTCGGCCATAGCTTTTACATGCTCAATCAAATCAAGGCCTATAGGAGTAATTTGAATTCCTTTTCCAGCTCGTTCAAATAATACAACCCCTAACTCTTCCTCCAATGCTTGGACTTGTCTTCCTAGAGTTGATTGGGTTAGGTTTAGTGACTTAGCTGCAGCTGAGTAGCTTCCAAGTTCAGCGGTTATCAAAAAGGCTTTTGCCCTATTCCAATCAAAATTTAGTGTTTTGTAGTCCATAATAATACTTGCATATTTGCATAGGTAATATGCTTACTTTGCCATTTATAAATACTATTTGCAACCGTATAGTTATATGTATCAAGGAGGCAACATGACAACATCTTCACAATTTTGGGACAATATATCACTGAAATATGCTAATAAAGCAGTTCCTTCAGAGTCAATTTATCAAGAAAAACTAAAAAGAACACAAAAGTTGTTTACAAAAGATAGTATCGTCATGGAGCTTGGCTGTGGTACAGGAACGACGGCGCTGATCCACTCCCCTTATGTAAAAAATATCATTGGATATGACTACTCTTGCGAAATGATAAAAATTGCAAATCAGAAAAAAAGTGAAAAGAAGATCTCTAATGTCATATTTGAAACAAAGTCCGTAGAGGATATTTCATTTAATACAGAAGCATATGATCTCATTATGGCACATAGTATTTTGCATCTTACAAAGAATAATGAACAAATCTTAAAGAATGCTTATCAAGCAATAAGGCCAGGTGGTTTTTTTGTATCAAGTTCAGGCTGTATTAAAGAAATGAATTTTCTTATTCGTCAAATTATCCCTTTTATGACCAGTATTGGTAAAGCCCCTGAGATCAATAAGTTTACAGCAGATGAACTAATAGAGCTGCATAAAAAAGTTGGTTTTAAAATATATGATATTTGGAAATACAAAAAAGGTGAGCTTTTCTTAATCGCTCAAAAATAATAATCGGATAACAAAGGAATACTTATGGAACAGATCCTATTAGGGTTAGTGCTTTTTGACGCCTTTTTTCAGCCTAGCGATCTTCAATATGACACTTTTGAAATTGGGCAATTACAATTTAACGACAATAAGCAAACAAATATCAGTTTTGATAGTAAACTTAAGAAAATTGAAGGTGGTTCTTTTGGGTCACGAGAGTATAGTCAGGCAAATTCCTGGTTTAGATATGGGCATGGAACTTATATCTATTACCAGAAGTATAAAACAATAGATGATCGAAGAAAACTTCAACAATATGGAGGCTATGCCGGATTCTTGGCCGAAATAAATTACAAACGCTACTTTGGAGTTGGTGTGATTGTTGGAGGTGGTGCAAGTTATACTGAATACACTGACATAGAACTAGAAGATAGAGATCGTAGTAATTACTTTGGACTTGCTTCTCCTTATGTTACTGTTGGTCTACCAATAACAAAAACGGGATCAATTAATTTTACAGCTTCTACTTTTTACCTTTCAGACCCAGCTGAACAAATAGATGGCGCAGGAGAAGGTTTTGAAACACCCAAGAAATTAGAAAGTAAAATGGGGATAGAATTTGTCTGGAGCTGGAATTAACAAATTGGAGATAAGATGAAGAAGTATTTTAAAGTAATGCCACACCAGAAAATTATAAAGAATTTTGACAATGTATACTCTCTTACAGGGAGTATGAGATTATTTGGAATTTTTAAATACTCAAGAAATATGGTTATTTTAAAACAGGATGAAAAATTATGTCTCGTTAATCCGATTAGACTACACAAAGAAGAGGAAGAAAAGCTTCTTAAAATGGGAAAGATTCATAGTGTATTGAAACTTGGTCGACTTCACTCAGTTGATCTTCCTTACTATTTAGATAACTTCTCCCCTCAGTTATGGGCATCCAATAAGGATTCATTTATACAAAATCATAATTATAAAGTTGATATTGACCTTGAAAAAAACAGTACACTTCCGTTTCTTAATTTACAAATATATAGTTTTAAAACATCTAAAGAAAATGAGGCCATTGCATTTTTACCTCATGCAGGAGGCATAATGTTAAGTTGTGATGCATTTGTAAATATGAAAAAAATAGATCCAATGGCAAATTGGTTAGTAAAAATTCTATCAAACTTATTACCTGAACCAACATATATAGGACCTAATTGGTATAAGGTCATGAAGCCCATGAAAGAAGAATTTCACGAAATATTAAAATATGATTTTAATATTATGATCCCTGCTCATGGGCCGATACTAATTAATAATGCTAATGAAAAAATCAAACATTATATCCGAACATATAAATTTTGAAATATTATGTTTGGCAACATCAGGATATCTAAAAAATATCCGCATCAATAATTTTACCTTTCAAAGTGATGATCTATAATAACTTTTCCTGAAGATGCTTTAAAGTTACATCCCTTGGGAAGAGGAACAAAAGTCTTTTGAGTATGTATTAAACAGTTGTCAGCATACGACCTTCGATAATAAGTTGGTAAATTCGGTTTCATTTTGAGACCACTTCATGTATCAATAAAACTAAAGATATTCTTAAACACAAAATACCCACACAAATCACTCGAGATTTTTTCCTGTATACCGATAATATAATTAACTGGAGAAATATATGAAATATCTATTATTTAGCATGCTTTTAGGACTTGGAACTGAATCTACCTTAAGAGCTTCAGAAGATAATTCCAAGAAACTAGGTTTAATTGAAAAATATGATGTAGATGATTTAAGTGAGCTAGGAGTAATTACAACTGGTGACTTTACAGTCCATCCAAAAGCATCTGAAAAGAGTGACAAGTATAAAAAAAAGAATAAAAAATATTTAAAAGAAGAAAACTTAGTTACATGCTCTCCTATTTTAGATAGCCATAATATTTTATGTTTTGAATATGGAAAAGCAGTTGAATATACTCCTATAGACATCATGGATAAAGACTCTAAACCTACCAAAGATGGAAAATCAAATACTATTACTAAAAACGCGGATATAGGCGAGGATCATCCTAGGTATAATCCCAAACAAGATTTTCGTGAACCTAGAGGTAGATCAAATTCTTCAGATGGTAGTAATGTAGATGTTCAACGCTAGTTTTAAAGAAACGTAATAAAGAAATGGCGCAAGAAGGTTATCTTAATTCAATGATAGAAGAATAATTAAAATTAGTTTTTTTCCATTAATTCATCATGAACGATAGTCTTAAGAAATATATTTTTTTGGTAACTCGACCTATAAAATGGCAAACTGAACCTATCAAGATACTGTATAACACCAAGAAATTACATTCCTCTACTTCGTAATGCAAATCTTTCTGGATTAGCATCTTTTAACTTATGTTATACTATTAAGAAGGACATTTAACAGGAATAGGTTTTATGGATATTCACCCACTAAAAAATTGGCTTGGCGATATAGATGGCCCATTATTAATTGCAGGACCATGTAGCGCTGAAAGCGAAAAGCAAGTCATGGAAACAGCAAAGCAAATTAAAGAAGGTGGACAAGCCACGATTTTTAGAGCTGGTATCTGGAAGCCCCGTACTCGACCAAATTGTTTTGAAGGTGTTGGAGAAGAAGGCCTTGAATGGCTAGCAAAAGTAAAAAAAGAATATGGTCTACTCACAAGTTGTGAAGTCGCCAATGCACGTCATGTTGAGCTCGCCTTAAAGCATGGTGTGGATATTCTTTGGATCGGAGCGAGAACCACAGCAAACCCTTTTTCTGTCCAAGAAATTGCTGATAGACTACATGGGATTGATATACCTGTTATGATTAAAAACCCAATCTCAGCTGATCTTCCTTTATGGATTGGAGCGATAGAAAGAATTCATGGTGCAGGAATAAATAAAATTATTGCTATTCATAGAGGCTTTAGCTCTGAAGGTAGTAAATATAGAAATAGACCTTTATGGCGGATACCCATTGAACTTAAGACTCGCTTTCCATCCTTACCAATTATCTGTGATCCTAGTCATATTGCTGGTAAGAGAGCATATTTACAAGAAGTTTGCCAAAAGGCCATGGACATTAATGCTGACGGTCTTATGATTGAAACTCATATTTGTCCAAATGAAGCCTTGAGTGATGCCGCTCAGCAGGTTACCCCTAAGCAACTACAAGAAATTATGACAACTTTAGATTTTAAAGTTGAGCATATTGAAGATAAGGACTTTGAAGAACAATTAGATCAATATCGTACCATCATTGATCGTATTGACAGCGAAATCATCGAAGCATTAAAACAACGAATGGAAGCAGTAGATAAGATTGGTCGTATCAAGTTGGAAAACCACGTTACTGTTCTACAAAGAGAGCGTATGGCGGAGCTTATACAAAAAAGAATCAAACTTGGTACTAGTTACGGACTTAAAGAAAATTATGTCAAAGAACTTTATGATATTATTCACTCTGAGTCTGTTAAATATCAAACGGAGTTGATTGCCACTAATGGCGATAAAAAATAAAAAGAGTAGCTAAGTGAAAAGACTTGCTGATCGAATCAATTCGATCGAAGAATCAAAAAGTGTAGGTTTATCTGCTCTCATTTCAGAGTTAAAAAATAAAGGAGAGAAGATTATCGGACTCAATGTTGGAGAGCCCGATTTTGCCACTCCCCCACAGATCATTGAAGCAACAAAAAAAGCATTGGATGAAAATAAAACTCGCTATTCCCTAGTTCAAGGTATCCGTGAGTTGCGAATGGCCATTGTCGAAAAACTAAAAAAAGAAAACCATCTTGATATTACAGAGAAAAATGTCATTATAGGAAATGGATCTAAGCAGATACTCTATAATATTTTTCAAACAATGATTAACCCAGGAGATGAAGTTATTATACCAGCTCCTTATTGGGTAACTTTTCCTGAAAGCGTAAAGCTTGCTGGTGGAGTGCCAATCATAGTTGATACTACAGATCATCAATTGGATTTAGCAAAAATAAAAGATGCTATTACAGATAAAACCAAAATGATTATTATCAATACACCTAACAATCCTACAGGGGCTGTATATCCCGAAAAAGACCTAAGATTATTGGCAGAACTTTGCGTTAAAGAAGATATCTATATCGTTTCAGACGAAGCTTATGAAAGACTGGTTTTTGATAATAAGCATATCAGTATTGCGACCTTTGGACCTGAGGTTTTCAAAAGAACTCTAACAGTTCAGACATTTTCTAAAAGTCATTGTATGACCGGCTTTCGACTAGGCTATCTTATTGCAGACGAGATTGTAATCAATGCAGTTAATAAATTACAGAGTCACTTAACTGGCAATAACTGTACTTTTGCTCAGTACGGAGCAATTGAAGCCCTACATATGGACCCTTCTATTATTGATGATATGATTGAAATCATGAAAAAGCGCAGAGACTTGGCTTTTGATCTAGCAAAAGATATCTTTAAAGTAATTAAACCTAGTGGTGCTATGTATCTCTTTCCCAATGTAGAAGAATTCATGGGGAAGCAATTTAAAAATGATATTGAGATGGCAAATTATATTTTAGAGAAGGCCAAGGTTGCCGTTCTTCCTGGCAGTGCCTTTGGGCAACCAAATCATTTAAGAATTTGTTTTGCTGCCCATGAAGATGAGATTAAGGAAGGCCTCAAAAGAATAAAAGAAGTTTTATCATGAAAATTGGATTTATTGGATTTGGTCGTCTAGGTCACCACCTTTGTAAGTTCTTAGCTCAAGACTTTGATGTGTATGTCTATGATAAACTCGACCTGAAAGAAAAAATTAAAAGTATTGGAGCAACCCCTGCAACCTTAAAAGATGTATGTCAGTGCCAAGTTGTTATTCCATTTGTTCCTATATCCGCTTTTGAAAGCATCATAAAAGAGATAAGCCCACTTTTAACCAAAGACCAATTACTTATTGATGTATGCTCAGTTAAAGAATACCCTGTTGATCTTATGAAAAAATATTTAAGCGATGAAGTTTCAATTTTAGGAACCCATCCCATGTTTGGACCTGACTCCACTAAAGAAACACTTCTCGGTTCAAAAATCGTTCTGTGTAAAGTTAGAATGCAAGATGATAGTTATCAAGAAATCAAAAGTTACCTAGAGAAACATGGTCTTAAAGTTATTGAAACCACACCTGCTGAACATGATGAACAAATCAGTCATTCACTTGTACTCACGCATATGATAGGAAGAACTCTCATTGAGTATAAAGCTGAAAAAGTTCTTGATGTAGACACACTTGGATATCGACGCCTGATGAAAATTCTTGGTGTCGTTGAAAACGATAGTTGGCAACTCTTTGAAGATATGAATTACTATAACCGCTTTGCCAAAAAAACTCGCGATGAATTTACAAAAGCTCTAAATCAAGTTGTTACCAAGGTCGAAAAATGAAAAATCAAAAAAAGATAGGCTTTCAAGGAGTCCGCGGTGCTTATTCAGAAGCCGCCATTTACAAACATTTTGGTGAAAAAGATATTATTCCCGTGGGCCATGAAACATTTGAAGATGTTTTTGAAGCACTAAACTCAAGTCAAATTGATATGGCCTTATTACCGATTGAGAATTCTATCGTTGGTAGTGTATCCATAAATATGGATTTACTATTTAAACATGATTACTTTGTCATAGGCGAAGAATATCTACCTGTTGAGCACTGTCTTTTGGGAGCAAGTGAAGCGAATTTAGAAGATATAGAATATGTTTACTCCCACCCTGTCGCACTTGATCAATGTCGTGTTTTTTTAAAAAAACACAATATCACTCCTATTGCTACATATGATACTGCAGGTTCTGCGAAGATGATTGCAGAAAAAGGAAAGCTTCACGAAGCTTCTATTAGTTCATCTCTATGTACTAAATATTACGGCCTAAAAAAACTTGCAGAAGATATTCAAGACGCAAGAACAAACTTCACCCGTTTTTTTCTCTTTACTAGCAAAGACCATGTTCCAAAAGATTTAAAAATGGAAAAAACGACTTTGGCCTTCAATACCAAACACCATGCTGGTGCTCTTTTGAATTGTCTAACTCGTTTTGCGGAAATGAATGTCAACTTAACCAAACTTGAGTCTCGCCCAATCCCTGAGAATCCTTTTGAATATACATTTTTTGTGGACCTTATCGGGTCACTTGAATCTGAAAACGTTAAAACGTGTCTCGCAAACCTTAACGATGATGCTCACAAGGTAAAGATACTTGGATCCTATCCTATGGCCAATAAGGATTTTTTGAGAAATTAAAGGTTCTATCTTGTACTCAGTTTGAAGGTTATAATTTAGTTAAGGATTATTTAACCTTAAAAAGAATCACAACATCCCAAAATCACGTAATTAAACAGTAAGAATCAAATGTGATATCTGCTTTTATTACAACAAATTAGATTAAAATGAAATAAAAAATTATTTATTAACGTTTATTGAACTATAACCGTTGGTATGGAGCCACCTCCTACAAAGCTAAGGTCATATGATATGACTAAGTTC
>CAYFHZ010000036.1:0-13002 GCA_964342535.1 uncultured Bacteriovoracaceae bacterium
TTCCAAGTCGACAATTATGATAATCTACAAAATTGAAAACTGGTTTTTTGTACAAAACTGAAAGGTATGTATTTATCTTCCAAATAACGTGGTCAAGCTTAGCAAGGGTTACAAAAACTCGATCACTATTTTTAGTCACATTATTAATTGCGCTATTATTATTATTTTGAGTTGAAGATACATTTTGATTAAACTCGGTAAGTACTGATTTATTTTCTGTACTTTGTTCAATCGCTTTGTTCATTTTTTCATCTACGGTTTGCGAGCTACTTTCAATTTTAACAAGTACATTTTCAACATTTTCTACGAGTTCAGAAGTTTGTTTTGATAAGGCTTTTACTTCATTGGCAACAACTGCAAAGCCTTTTCCTGCTTCACCTGCTCTGGCCGCTTCAATGGTAGCATTAAGTGCTAAAAGATTTGTTTGGCTTGCCACAGCTCTAATATTATTCAAAAAAGTAGTGATTTCCTCAACAGCATTTAACATAACTCGTGCTGATTCCATTGTTTCAGTGATAACTTCATTAAGTGCATTACTATTGTTTAAAACTCTTTGAGAACTTGTTGCCAGTGTTTCAAATTGCTGATGAATTTCTTTATAAATTTCTTTGGTTTCAGCATTAAAATTAACTGATTCACTTAAATTTTGTTGAATCGTTAATAAACCAGATTTAATTTGTTCGTTTTCAAAGGTCAGTAGTTCTAATAATTTATCTTTATTTTCCATAAATTCATTCTCATGGAGATACAACTCAATTACTACCAGGAAAAATCAACCTGTTAAAATGTTTTGAATTATTTTTGAATAACATTAATTTCTCTTTGTGGAAACGGGATACTAATTCCAGCATTATCAAAATCAGCTTTAATTTTCTCAAGAGTTTCCCAGTAAAAACTCCAGTAGTCAGCTTTATTGGTCCAGGCACGAGCAATTAAATTGACAGAACTATCTGCAAGTTCACCAACAGCGATTACATATTTAGGTTCAGATAAAACTCTTGCATCATTTTTAAAGTGATTTTCAATAATATCTTTTGCTTTTTTTATATCGTCGCCGTAACCAATACCAAAAGTAAAATCAACTCTTCTTGTTGGTTTGGCACTAACATTCGTAATATTAGAGTTAGCTAATTTTCCATTTGGAATAATAATCACTTTATTATCTCCAGATACTAAAGTTGTGGCAAAAGTAGAGATAGCTTCAACTGTACCAGATTCTCCTTGGGCCATGATGAAATCTCCCACTTTGAATGGCTTCAATATGAGAATAAGCACTCCTCCTGCGAAATTAGCAAGTGAACCTTGTAAAGCAAGACCTACAGCAAGTCCTGCCGAACCTAGAATAGCTACAAACGAAGTGGTTTCAAAACCAACTGTTTTTATGGCAGATAGAACAACTGCTATTTTTAAAACCCATAATGATACAGACGAAAGAAATTTTGCAAGAGAGAGTTCTACTTGCTTAGAAAGAAGAACTTTTTCAAGTTTTTTTACGATATAATTTGAAATCTTAAAACCAATAAAAAGAAGAACAACTGCATACAAAACTCTTAAACCATATTGTAAAAATAAGTTTTTAATGAGGTAAAAGTCAAAATTTGTAAATTGCTCAGCATTCATAGATATCCTTTTGTTTCACTCATATCTAACAAAAAGAATACTCATTGGCCTGAATTAATTTAATGAATTAGTAAAAAACGAATGATTTTACTCTGAAAAAAGAAACTCTGTAGGAATGGCCTCAACTGCAGCATCACCATCACATTGCCAATAAAGTTCAGCAACAGCATTACCGCCATTTTCAAAAAATTCAACAGTTATATCTTGTTTTACCCCTTCTTCAAAAGCTACATTATAGGCATAATCCCAACGAGGGGCGTGAGCAAACCATACATCAATTAGTAACACACCATCAATATAAACCCTAAAGCCATCATCTGATCTAGAAGCAATTGTACAATCTCCAGTGGTTTTTCCGCTTATTTGCCCAGTCCATCTAACACTAAAATAATCACCAACTCCTAGAGGCGCAAGACCAGTACTCCAATTAAAGAGAAGTTGAGAGTCTATTCTTTGTCCAACCGCCGTATCAAAAGCATTTCCACTATAGTAAGTAGCACTAAGTCCTGTACCTACTTCGTTTGTACTTTCATCACTTTCATCATCAACAGTTACATCAATCGTTCCAGAGGTTACACCATTATACTGAGCACTTATTTGGGTACTCCCTTCACTTAATGAAGTAATTTCACCAGCGGAACTCAAAGAATTACTTACAAAAACGATTGAATCATCACCTGAACTCCATGTGGTGATATTTGTAATATCAACACTCGCTCCATCAGAAAAGTGAGCAAATGCTTTTACCGAATGAGTCTTTAGGGAATGCATTGAAATTGTTGTTGGTGTAACTGAAAGTGAAGTTATGGTACCTGGTGCAATGATAATTGAGCTCGTTGCACTTACTGAATTTAGCGTTGCGGTGACATTCATCGATTGAGTAGTGCTACCAGAATAAAGGTTAGTAAAATATCCCTTTGATGAATTTACATTACTTATAGTTCCTAAGCTGGTATCTGATGATTGCCAAGAAACATTACTCGTAATATCAACTTCAGAACCATCTGAAAAAACACCGGTAGCTTGAAAACGAGCATTAATTCCTACAGAAATAAAAGTCTCACTAGGAGTAATGTTAATAGTACTTAAGGTGGCAGATGTAATCGTTAAGTCAATGGTATTGGATTCACCATTGAGGCTAGCTTGGACGGTAACAGTTCCAGGACTCAAAGTTTGAATAGAGCCTTTATTACCATTTGTATTAGAAATGGTAGCTAAGCTATTATCGCTAAGACCCCAAGAAACACTTTCTGTCACATCTTCAATGCTACCATCTGAGTAAGTAGCAGAACAACTTGCCTTAATATTTAAACCTGTCGAAGCAGTTGTATTAGTAAGGTTTATTGAAAGTGAAGAAAGTGTTTTATCGCTAACTGTAAAATTAACAGTTTGTGAATGAGCACCATAATCAAAAGATACTGAGACAGTTCCGGTATTTATTAACTGTGCAACACCACTGGAATTGATATTTAAAATACTTGTATCTGAGCTTGACCATAACCCAACGGCGGTAATGTCTTGAATCGTAGAGTCACTCATAAGAGCAGTTGCATAAAAATTTTTATTTTCATTTATTGCCCCACTTCCAATAATAGGAGTGACTTCAATGGACTGAATCGTTGCTGAACTCACAGTGATAATCATTGATTGAGTAAAGCTATTATAATCAGCTTGGACTGTTGTTGTACCACTGGCAACGGCCGTAATAATTCCATCACTGTCAATATTTGCAACTGAAGTATCTAGGGAAGACCAAGTCGCTTCAGAAGATACATCTTTTTCCATTCCATTATCATAAAGTACAGTTGCCTTAAGATTTAGACTTCCATCTGTCGAGATTGTTGCACTAGATGTATTTAAAGAAAGTTCTGTTTCAGTTGCAGAGAATGGTACGATACTGAGAGAGGCAGATTTACCTTCTAAGGTTGCTGTAAGAATTGCCGTACCGGCCGATTCAGCAGTAGCTTCTTTCGCAGAAACAGATACAATACTTGATGAGCTTGAGATCCAGCTAACAGAGCTTGAAACATCAACTAAAGTCCCATTTGAATAATAAGCCCTAGCACTTAATGAAGTTGAATCACCAACTTGAAGTGAAGTCAGAGAAGAGGATACAAATAAATACTCAATGGTAGGAGAAGATACTTCTTCTGAGGCTTCCTCAGAATCATCTACATTAACAGCACTGTTTGAGTTGGATGGGAAGTCTGCCACTAACTCTGAATCCTCTCCTCCTTGGGAGCAGCTGATTAAAAGACTCAGAGTGAATATTGGCCATAAAAACTTCATTACAAATCCTATCGGGTTTAAGCCTTGTCTTATTATACTTGAGTTGGAGAAAAAATTAATAATTTCTTTATATATGTTTAATAACAGGTAGTTATGGTTTGCGTAAAGAAAGCTGAATTCTTAAGCTTACATAAAAAATGGGCAATAAGAAAAAAGCTCGAACATGTCGAGCTTTTAATTAAGATTTGGTGTCAGTTTGTTATTTTTAGGGAAGAAGGATGGGAAAAATGAGTTCATACTGACAATAAACTCGGCGGGACCTCAATGTCGGGAGGGACGAGGTAGGTTTAAATATGACACCAAACTATTCATTTAATTCCTTTGTTGATTCCATAATACTTAAATTTTATTCATCGACTTCTCAATTTGTTGTTGAAATTGTGTAGATTTAGTCACAAATTAGAAGAGGTATAATTAGTAGGTTTTTAAATGGAAGCGATCTTTAATAATTATTTTCTCATTGGCTCAATTATTCTTTTGGTCAGTGTTCTTTTAAGTAAATCGTCCAATAAATTTGGTTTTCCCATACTTATTGTTTTTATGTTTATTGGAATGCTCGCCGGAAGTGAAGGCTTTGGTGGTATCTATTTTGAAAATTACGAATTAACTCACTCATTGAGCTTGGTTGCTCTTTGTTTAATTATTTTTTCGGGAGGAATTGAAACCGAATTTAAAGACATAAAAGAAAGTCTATATCGTGGTATTATTTTATCATCAATTGGTGTTCTCTTAACAACTGTTATAGTTGCTATGATTGTCTACTATGTCCTTAACCTTGGTATAATTGAATCATTACTCTTAGGTGCTATTCTCTCTGCTACGGATGCTGCCGCAGTATTTGCTGTCTTCAAAGACAAAAAATCTCAAGTGAAATCACTTAATAAGAATTTACTCAAATTTGAGTCGGGTAGTAATGATCCCATGGCCTATTTTTTAGTAACAATGATACTTGGTTTCACTGATATAAGTAAATTTCAGACAACAGATATCATTTTAAGTTTTGTAACCAATCCTATCATGGGAATTATGGTTGGTTGGCTTTTAGCAAAATTATTTATTTCTCTAAACAATATAATCAACCTAGAATTTGTTGGGCTTTATCCTGCTTTAACTCTGTCTTTCATTTTTCTTAATTATTCTCTTGCAGGTAAATTGGGAGGAAATGGTCTTTTGGCCATTTATATTTTTGGGCTTCTTATAAGTAGTAAAAAACTACTACACAAAACATTTCTTTACAGCTTCTATGATGGAGTCTCTTGGCTATCACAAATTGGACTTTTTGTGATGCTAGGTCTTCTTGTTTTCCCAAGCAGGGTTTTTAAGATTGCTCCATATGGATTATTGATTGCCTTCTTTCTTATTTTTATCGCTAGACCACTGACCATATTTTTATGTCTAGCTTTTAGTAAATTTAACTTAAAGGATAAGCTCTTTATCTCTTGGGCCGGTTTAAAAGGGGCAACTCCTATCGTGTTTGCTAGTTTTGCTGCCGTAAAAATGGGAGAAAATGCATATATCCTATTTGATATCGTATTTTTTGTTGTGCTCATTTCCGCTATTTTTCAAGGTATGACCTTGAAACCATTAGCTAGAAAGCTGGGACTACTTTATGAAACGATTGATGATCCATCATTTCCAATTGATTTTGATGTTCTTGAAAAAACGAAGAACGGAATAAAGGAAATTACACTTATGGCCAATGATTTTGCAATAGATAAGAGACTTGTTGACTTACAATTACCAAATGGGAGCCTTGTTTTATTTATTAAACGTCAAGGTGCTTTTATCATTCCTGATGGTTCTACAAAATTTCAGGTTCAAGATAAAGTTCTAATTGTTACTAATTTTAAGGCAGATATTGAAAATGCTTCAAAATGTTTTACAACTTCTCTAAATAGTGTTTCGCTATCTTAGTAAATTAGGTGTATATTATAGTTATGAAATGTAAGGCGTTTTTACTCGCTGAATATATTGATCTTAATAAGTCACCCTCTGATAAAAAATTTAGAGAAGTAAACCTTATTAATACTGAAAATAATAAGTATTTTGTCTTTCCTTATGGAGTCGTTGTTTGTTGGGGAGATGGAGATATTAGTGATGCTCTTGTGTTACTAAAAGATTATCTGACTGAGCCGATCTCATCTGAACAAAGGGTGAGTGATACTTATTCTGTTGTGATGAACTCTGATAATAAAAAACTATTCGAAAGGGATACTATTTATTTAGACGAAGATGATGACTCAAAAATGCTTGCCGTCTCACATCCTTTTGCTCAATCACTACGATTGATTGAAATTGAGGATAAAACAATTGAAAGTATTAAGAAAATTTCTCATATACCTAAAGACCTTGCTGAAAATGGAAAAATTCGAGAGAGTAAGAAAAGTATTTTTAAATTGCAAGGGCATCTATATTCTCTAAAAAGTAAAATTAGTTTAGAGTATTCGATTCTTGATAAGCCTGAATTTTTCTGGGAAAATCCAGAGTTTGATCATTACTATGTGCAGGTTGCCAATTACCTAGAACTTCCAGCTCGAATCGAAGTCGTTAACCGTAAGATGGAAACAATTGATCAAATTCTTTCTATTTTATCTGACGAATTAAATCACAGACATTCAACAAAATTAGAGGTTATTATTATTGTTCTCATATTAGTTGAAGTAATCACTTTTTTTCTAAAAGATATTTTTAAACTAATTAACTAAATTAATTTGTGTACCAATCTACACATTTTCTATACTTTCCAAGGATGAAGATCAGAATCCCATTTGTTACCTTTTAATAAGCAGGATGCAAAACAAGGAGTTTATTATGAAAAAGAATATTTCAAAATTAAAACAATCATCGACTATTATAATTCTATCTTTTTTGGGACAATTCGCTTACGCAAATATGGGGGCAGGAGTAGGTGTTCAAGGTAAGATTGCTTTGGCCCAAGAAGAAATTCAAGAGTTTGAATTGACCAAACAAGCAGAACAAGTTCTAAAAAATGCTGGCTATAATATTGAAAAAGTCGATGGTGTCACCCAAGATAGTGAAAGAAAAGTGATATACACCTATCAAAGAGATCAAGGCTTACCTCTAACAGGAGAGTATGATGCAGAAACATTAGATAGCTTGAATATTACTTACGAATTATAAGAAATCCCTCTGTTGAGGGATTTCTTAGTTAAACTTTTGAACATTATTTGATTTTGATTCAGTTTTTGTATGAGAAACGAAATCTTTTGATGTCGTTGTAGTTCTATCATCATCAAAATAGGCTTCGTAAACCTTACTCCCAGTATTGATAGCACCAGGAATACTAGCGACTAAAGCGACTCCTAGAGTTCTTGTTAGCACTTTATCTTGAGAAGGAAGGTATTTTTTCATACGACCACTAATCTCAATTGAGTAGATTCTTTGATGTTTACCAGATGAATTTTCTAAAAAATCCGAAAGTCTTTTTGCAGCTTTTTTATCTTTTTCTAAGTTAAATACGACACCTTGAATAGTCGAACTCCCATTTGGGTAGTAAGAAGAGAGGAAATTATCAATATTCATGTTTTTGATTTTTGTAATTTCAGTTTGAAGTTTTATTCTATCAGCAGCGGAGCTTATTTCTATTTTGGATTCTAGTCTTTGAATATGTCTAAGCCTTACTCCTTCTGGATCAGTACTGTAGGTAATTGTAACTTTCTTGTAGTTAGTAACTTCTTCTTGTAAACTCTTAACTTGTCCATTGGTTAAAACTTGTCCTGAATTATTTTGTGTAGGGGCTAGTATATAAGACTTGATACTATGATTGTCTTGGTACTCATCACGCTTTTGGCCAATGAATCTTCCTATGGCAAAACCACTAGACATTAAAGCCGCAGTACTTGCAGCAGATGATAAATAATTATTATCATTATTCTCTTTGGCAAAACAAGTTGTCATTATTCCTAGAATCGTAAGTACTGTTAAAAATTTCATATATCTCCTTTTTAAATTAGTTATTTTCTACATTTGATCCAACTGGGGCATCTAAGTTTCCTATAAAATCACTTTTAGTAGACTCCTCTCCATCAAATATATCGGTATACGCCTCAGCCCCATGATAGATTGCAAAACCAGTAAGAGGTATTGTTGCAATAGTATTTCCTATTGAGAAAAAACGATTGGTTCTATAATTTTGTTGATAATGCTCAAGTGATTGATGCCCAACTAGGGCCACCAGTTTATTTCTTTTTTGACTGACGTCGTTTAGAAGAGATCGTAACTTTTTAATATCATCAGGATTTTCCATATGAAGCTGTTCAGTAATTGAGATCTTGCCTTGATATTTCATGACAAATTCCTCAGGGTGCATCTGTGAAATTATTTGATATTCATTTTTTAAGATGCTTATTTTAGAATTAGTTTCAGCAATATTGTTTTTTATTTGTTGAATATTTTCTTTTTGAATATCTTTAAGTTCATTAGAGATTGTATTATTTGACAACAGACCTTCCTGATTTCTTTTTAACTGAGCATTATTGTGTGTTTGAATGATTTCTAATTTAGATATTTCTAAATCTAAGCTCTTTAAGTATTTCTCCTGACTGATTTCAGCAGTGAGAATATAATGAATTGTTACATTATTATATTTTCTTGCATCTTTAATAACATTATTTACTTTTGAAGCGGGGATTTGTGACTCAGGGGCAAACTGATACTGTCCTTGAAAGTTTTGACGAGGAGATAGGATAAAACGTCCTTCGTTTTCACTTACCGTAAGAGCGGCGTTGAGCATATTAACTTCACTACGATATTTATTTATTCTAGAAGATGCCCCAGTTGCTAAAGCAGAAAAACCATAGGCAGCACTTAGATATTGATCATGAGTCTCTTCTTGTGCTATCGAGACAGCACAAGAAGAGCTAAGTAGGGTGAGTAGTAAAAGTTTTATCATTTTTTTATTTTTTATCAACGCTTGATCCTGTTTGGTTTTTGCTTGAAGAATTTGTAAAATCATCTTTTGTAGATTCTCTACCATCAAAGAAATCGCTATATACTTCGGCCGCCTCATACGCTGTAGCAGCAAGAGTAACTCCTGCAAATGTACCGACTGCACCTCTTGCATATCTAGCATTTCGTGCACTTTGCTCGTATTGAAGTGGTGTTCTATGTCCTTGAATTGAAATAAGTCTGTTATTTGTTTGGCTTTTACCGTTGAGAATGGAAGCTAGTTTACGTTCAGCTCTATTATTCCCCGTTTCAATTCTTTCCGTAATTATAATCTTCTCTTGATATTCTTTCACAAAATTTACAGGGGACATGCTTTTAATATCATTGAGTTCATTTCTATGATGAGCTATCGTATCGTAAAGATCATGTCTTTGAGCTTTGTAATCTTCTAGGGACTTTCGAATATAGTTGCCAGGAAAAGGTTCTGTACCTCTATTTGGTCCTTCTATATACTTAATTCTATCATTTAAGTCTTTAAGGTCTGATTCATACTTTGTTAGCTGATCTTCCATTTCGTCAATGTAGTTTGCGTAACTGATTTGGGGGCTTTTAATATAAGTGATAGTTACGAATTCATAGCTAAATACTTGTTTCATTACTTTATTTATTTTTGCATCTGTATTGTATTGTACTTTATCTAAAAGAACTTTTCCTTTAGTATCAATCTGAGGGGCAAGTATAAAAGTTCCTTCTTTTCCCAATCTTGCTTTTGCAGCATTTAATTGATTGTTTTTAACTTCACTATGGCTTAAAACTGTTCCGCTTACAGCCATAGCATCTACTAGACCTAAGATCATAAGTTCATTAGTATTCGAATCTTCATTAGCATAAACAGCTGAAGTTAGTCCAAGTACAAGCATTAATGGTAGTGTTTTCATAATTTTTTCCTTTTGTCTTAATTCGTTCTTTTGTTATAGATTATCTACGTTTGATCCTCTTTGAGTTTCGTCTGAAGAATCTTTGAAATCATCTTTTGTTGATTCTTCACCATCAAATATATCAGTGTATGTTTCTCCTGCATGAGCAGCTGATGTTCCTAAAAGAACAGGTGTGGCGACATAACCCAATATATTTCTAACAAGTTTGCTACTATTTGCTTTTAATGCATAGTGCATGTGATTCATTCGACCATCAATGGAAATAATTCTATTTTTTCTATTGCTTGAATCTTCTAATATATCATTTAGCTTATTGAATTGATGGTCATTATTCATTGAAAATTCACTTATTCTTAGAATATCTTTTTGGTACTTCTTTACAAATGTTTCAGGTGATAGAGTTTGTATCTCTTCCATTGCTTCTCTGATCATCTTTTTTTTCATTTCAGTTGCTATTTTTTTGTTCATAAGTTCGTTTTGTTTTTGAACAGCTTGGTTTAAATTACGGGGGTTGATTTGATTCATATCATCATATGCTTTTAGACTACGATTAATATTTGCAAGTTCTCTATCTACATTTTTTAGTCGAGTTTCCATGTCATCAAGGTATTCCATTTGAGCTGTTCTAGGATCTAAGATATAAGTTACCCTTACCACATCAAATTTATTTGCTTTAACTAAGGCGCTATCAATATCTTTTTCTGATTGAAAGGGCTTGCTATCCAAAAGTAAATTTCCTTTTGAATCCTTTTGAGGTGTTATAATAAATGTCCTTTCTTTATCTATCTTTGCTCTTACCTCCTTCCTTTCATTAATTTTTGAATCGATATGCCAAACGGTAGCCCCTGATGCTGTTAAACCTGCTCCTAGTGCAGAAAGTTCAGAAATTTCATTATTTTTACTACTACTTTCCTCATTAGCATAAACAGCTGAAGTTAGTCCAAGTACAAGCATTAATGGTAGTGTTTTCATAATTTCTTCCTTTTGTCTCAATCAGTTCATTTGTTATTGGTTATCTACGTTTGATCCACTTTGTATTTCGTCTGAAGAATCCTTGAAATCATCTTTTGTTGATTCTTCTCCATCAAATATATCGGTGTAGCCTTTAAGTCCTGTCGTAATAGTTGTTGTAGTTCCTGCCGCAGTTAGAAATGCACCACCAATCATTGTTTTGAGATTTGTCTTTGAGCGAGCTAAATAGTTTTCAGCACTGGTATGGCCAATGATTGAATAAACTCGATTACCCTTTTTAGATGCATTTTTTAGAAGTGTTTCAAGTTCTTTTCCATCTTTCATGTCAATGTATTTGATTGTAGCAATCTTTGCAGTTCCCTTATATTTTTTAAAAAATTCTTCCGGTTTCATTCTTTCAATTTTTAACTTTAGTGCTTTTAACTGTGCAATTGAAGTTCTTGCTTCTTGGATTCGAGCTTGCCTAGTTGCAAAGTCAGATGAATAATAATGATGACCATTAGCGCGACCGCCTTCATTAATTTCTGAAATCTTATTTTCTAAATTGGCTATTCTCTGTGAAAGATCTTTAATATACATTTCTTGAGCTTTCTTATCACTGTAGAGAATAGATACGGTAACACCATCATATTTCTTAGCTTGATCTAGGACTTCATTAACATCACTTTTAGCGGTATAAATATCACTTACACCTAATGCTTTTCCATCTGAGCCATATTGAGGTTTTAAGATATATGTTCCTTCATTGCCTGGCTTTATCATATAGCCATTTCTATGTGCCTCATCCATTTTACTTGCAATACCTAAAGCAGTATTTTCCTTATAGGCCTTAAATGATTCATTTGTTACAATACCGCTATAGGTAGTTACAACTGCACTACCTGCGGCAATAGCTTTGTATCTATCTTTATCCTTCTCGATTTCCTCAGGGGTTTTTGCGTAAAGACTAGTACTTAAAACTGCTAATAGAATGAATGGTAATTTCCTCATATTTTCCTCTCTCGTTTTAATAATAATTTTCTTATTTATAGAGCAAGTTTAATGCCAAAAAAATGCCCTGTTTTTGCTTGGATTTGATTAAAAAGTGTAGTGATACTTATACAGTGTCTAACATTTGGACGATAAAGTGTTTGTTGTGTTATTGATTTGATAATTGAATATTTTTTGACTGTGGGTAGAAAAAAGAACCCTTAAGCGTTTTGAGCTTAAGGGTATAAGAGATTATTAATTTAATTGATCAGCAGTTGAGCCATTTTGAGTTTGAGAAGAAGATACAAAGTCTTTTTCAGTTGTTTCTTCTCCATCATAAATATATGTATTATAGGCATCAAGTCCGATAAAGCCGATACCAGCTACTGCGCCAGCATTTCCTAAGGAATTAACTTTGCGTAAACCTTTTACTAGATTTTGTAATCTACCTTCTACTCTTAGTGAAGTAATTCTATCTTTTCTTTCTGAGACATCTTCTAGTAATCTTTTAAGTCTTAGTCGCTCTTGAGGCTTTGTCATGTCAAATTCATCTCTTGAAACTTGATAAACTCTATCTGTATAACGTGAAATATAGTCTTCCACTGATAATTTCTCTATTTTAGCTTTATGTTTCTCAAGAGCATTTACATATCCTTGAAGCTTATTTTGCTCGTGTATATGTTGTTCAAAGTGACCTTCCTGAGCTTGTGTGGGATAAGCTAAATTTCTTGGATATGCTTTTAACTGGGCAGTAAGTTCATCAATTTGAGTTTGGATCGAATTAATGTGCCTAGCTTTAATGTCAGCAGGGTTTTCTCTTGTTAGAAGGATGGCCTTATTGCCTTCTTGAGCTTCTTTATAGAGTTTTTCAGCCTCTTTTAAAGTAATCTCTTTAGCTTCTTTAATATTAGGTGGAACAATAAAGTCTATATAGTCCGATTTTCTTAGCTGAATTGTTGCCCTTTCTACTCTATCTCCGATATATCCAAATAAATTACCACCAGTATATGAAGCTGTAGATACTGAACCAGCTGCTACGGCACGTTGTACAAAGCTTGTCTCATCATTTTCTTGTGCAAAGATCACCTGACTTGATAAAATAAGTAATCCTAAAGTTATTAAATTTTTCATCTCTCTCTCCTGATGTAATTAAATAAAGCAAGCCTTATGCCAAAATAACGAAGATCTATTAACCATATCTGTATATATTTTTTTCAAATTGTATAAAGTTTATACAACTGAGTAAGCATCCGAATTAATTCAAAAATATCGGCACCATAGCTTGGAAGAAGGGCCCGTTTTGCCA
>CAYFHZ010000037.1:0-12906 GCA_964342535.1 uncultured Bacteriovoracaceae bacterium
AATTCTTGATGGAAGTTTATACTATCAAAACAATGAACTTTAAAATTCGAAATGTAATCAAATAAAGTAAAAGAATCCTTAAAAAAATATTTCAAAAATAAAGGATAATCATCAAAGAATTCATTATTACTAAGTTTTTTTGTAATAACTTCTCTATATTGAAACCTCTCTTTTTCTGCCAAAGTAGGCCTTGGAAAATTTGTTCTGAAATTATTAATATATTCTTGCTTCAAAAGAGAAAATTGAGTTTTACCAATTTGAATAGAATCAAACTGAGTATCTCTTTTTGTAATGAGAGTTTCTTTATCTATTTCAAAAATCTCTTCAATCATATCATCAAAATAATGAAGTCTTACAGGTGGGTGATCAATAGGATAGATATCAACAATTTCTCCCTTAATGGCAAATGTTCCTGGCTCTTCAGTTGTTGGCATCTTTTTTAAACCAAGAGCGATAAGTTTTTTTGCCAACTCTAAAGGGGAGATAATATCAGATGAATTAAGTGTTAATTTTTCTGCTTGAAAAAAAGAAGCTGGAGGTAACCAAAGTAATGAAGCTTGAAGTGTGGTTACGATATTAAAATTCTCCTCACCTTCAAGAAGTTGATTAATAAGTGCAAGTCTTTTAACTAAATTAAACTCAGAGGGAGTCATTGAACTATAAGGATCAGCACCCAAGTCTGGAAAAAAAAAGGTTTTAGTATGCTTTTTTGTATACTCAAAAAAAGACTCGGCATCAGTTTCATTGCTAAAGATAAATACGTTTTTACTAAAAAGATCTTCTTTGAAATATTGATTTAAAACCATTCCCCACTCTTTTGAATTTAAACCAATTAGAGATAGTGGAGAACTTGAGTTATTTAGTTTGTCTAAAAATGCTTTTTTATTCATTGTTGCGCAACGTTAAGTTTTTATTTTTTTAAAAAATTAGTTAATCTATTAGCTTAAAATGTTAACTAAGGTTGGAATGGAAAGTAACACAAAAATTATAGGAATCACATTTATAATCTTATTAATTTGGACAGTTTTGTTTGGTGCTTCGGTTAAAGCGAAGAAGATCAATATACTTGCAAATAAAGAATTAATTTACAACATATTAGTTGCACCTTTTCTCATAATTATAATTCTATCTCTATTTTTTATTAAGAATAGTTATGATGCAAGAATTGATTTTTTAAATTTCTTGCTTATTCTTGGAATCTTAAAACTAATAGTTTCTGGAAGAAATAAATATGAATGAAATATTCATTAGTATAAACTTATTAATAGTAATTTTTTTAAGTGTTTTAATTACTGAGGTTTCTAGTTATGTTCTTTATCAAAACCGTTTTTCATCCAAAAATATAATTAAAATTTCCTTTGAAGGCTTTATAAACTTTATAGTAAACCTTATTGATGGAATACGAAACAAGACGTTGAATTATAATTCCTTCGCACAATATATTTTATCATTATTTATTATAATTTTTACTCTTTACGTTTACCTCATACTTATAAATATTATACATATTAATAATGATATATACTTTGTAGTTACTATTGGAATGGGTTTGTTGTTAAACATTTATTATATCTTAACTAGAGATGAGATCATTCAGAAAATAAACCTCTTAAATGTTCTTAAAAACACATTTATTGTAATTATATATCTATTAATTATTATTTATACTGAAAAAACAGAATTCTCATTAAGTTATGTTTTTTGTGATCTTATTTTTTTAATATATTCTTTAATTTGCTTATCAAAGATACAGCCCTTGCCTCCCCAAAAAAATGAAAATGCATTTCTAGATAACATTTTATTGATCTTAATTAAAAATAGTTTGATTATATCTGTCATTACCTATTATTTAAACAAATACATCCAAAATATAATAAACGATTCATCAGTAATTATCTTCGTATTATTATGTATGGTTAGAGTTTTTGAATACATCTCTAAAAAGCAAAAAATGCAAAAAAATGTTAAATATTCAGATGATATTGAAGTATCAAAAGACATATCTTTAGTAATATCTCTTGCAATTATAAGGTTAATTTTGTGGAAATTATAGAAACAATAATTCATTTGAGTATCATAGTCATTTTTTTGTTTTTACTGTTTATGAATACAAAAAAAACATCCCTCTACCTAGCCTTTGTAAGTTTAATAACAACATTATTACTAATTAAGGGATTTGTAATTCAGACCATTTTAATAGCTGTATTGATTTGTTTTATAGAAATACTCGCACAAGGTATAAGTACAAAGAAACAAAGTGATAAGAAAAGGTATTTTAATAATTTTACAATTATTATAATGTTACTGACAGGTTTTTTAGTTCATTCAATTATACCACTAAATATATATTTAAGTTATGATAATAAATTAATAGAATTTGTATTATTAATTATTTTCATAATAAGCATCTTAATATTAAGAGAGAATGAATGGAAAAAGTAATTTATGCCTTTGGCATTATTGTCGCCGCAAAGCTACTAAGAGATAATAAAGAAAAAAATGGACTGCGAGCAATGTTAGTTTATATTATTTCTCTTTATTATTATATTGTTAATAGTGTTACTGAAGTAGAGCTAGGTAGTATTTTGCTTATTATATTAGTGCTACCAATTATAATAACTTTGCTAGAGTACTTAAGAATAGATAGGGAGCAAGTCTGAATTTATTATATCTGATAATTTTTTTTAGCTTAATAAAACTCAACGATCGTTTCCTAAAGGAAAAGAATAATTTATATATATATATAGCCGCAGGAATTATTTATCCGGTTAATATTTTTTTAAATAAATATGTATCAGACATGCGGTTAATCTCACATAATAGCGATATTTTACTTACAACAGTGGTATGGTTCATTCATTCTATTTACTTAGTTTATTTAGAGTATAAAAATAAAAATACACAAGTGATTAAAAATTACTTATCTTTCTTGTATCTTGTAATTATTATCCCAAATATTTTAATCAAAAAAATAATTCTCATTGCTATTTTAGCTAAATTGATCTGTGATAATTATAAATTTAAAACAATTGAAATCTTACATATATTATTAATTATAAGTCTGGCCATTATCGATACGCAATATGTAAAAAATGTATATGGCCTAGTGTTTATAGCTATATATGTAGTTCTTAGCTATTTTAAGAAATATTCAAAGTGGGAGTCGCTCCTTTTAATGGGGTTTTTGAGCTATTATCAAAACGTGACTAAAATTGACTTTAGATTTTATATTATACTCAATGTAATGGGGCTTATTCCAATAATGCGATACTTTATTGAGCAAAAATCTTGGAATTATCTTTTATTAAAGATAAGAAGTGTTAAAGTTTTTGAAAGGATATATTGGCGAATATTTTTTAAAAACTTTTACATTTTAGTTGATACGAAGGAACAGAAAAAAAATAAACAAATAAAAATAAATAGATCAAGTTTGATTTTAGAAACAGAGTATATTTATGCTTTTTTTATTTTTGCTATTATACTTTTTTTGTTAGGTTATCAGTTCTATGTTTAGTCTATTATTTGTAGCTCTACTTTTCATTATTATATGGCTAATTAAATATTTTAATGGAGATAATAGATATTTAATAATCCCAAATATTTCAGGTGTAATTTATTTCTTTATAGATTATTTTCAGCAAATAGAAAGTACACAATATATATTACCTTCAAGTATAATAATTGTCACAGGACTGCATACATACCTAGTAATGAATACAGATAAATTTTCATGGAATAAATTTCTTAGATCTGTAGTTCTTCTGGGTTTATTTTGTGACATTAATCAAACATTAAAAGTTTTAATAGCTTTGTTTTACTTATTTAGTTTTTCATCTAAAAATAGCATACTAAATATTTTGAGATTAAATATTTTATTTATTGAGTTAATATCGAATAAAGCAAATTTTAATGAGAATATATACTTAATAAGCTTTATACTGTTAATAGCATTTGAAATAGTTCTTTCATACTCGAACAAAACGAATAAATGGTGTGCTGTTAAATTTATAACATTAGGATATCTAGCTTCCATTTTTACTCACTCTGAATCAATTCTTATTGTTTTGACATCTATCTTGATGATTGAATCCTTCTTCACTAATAAGGTAAGGTTTTATACGTTGCCAGTATTATCTAGCTTTTTGTATTTTTCTACAGGCAATCATATCTTTTTATTAGCTATTTTTTGTACTGAATATTTGTACGGTAAAAATTTTAATATAGCTATTGCAAAATCTATAAGTAAAGTTGTGGAATATATTATGACACTATGTTTAATCTTTATTTGTTTGAGTACTATGTCTATATATTCTAATTTAGTTTATAAAGCTGTAATTTTCGTTATATTGATTAATACACTTAAGTTTATTATTGTAAGAAAAAAAACAAGTGATGGCCTTGATTTGAATGAAGTAATTGCAATGATCTCCATTCTTACAATATCAATAATTGGTGTTACATGAATTTAATTTTTTATCCACTATTAAGTATTTATTTCTTTGTTCTTTGTGAAAAGTCAAAAAGTAATTGGGTTCGATTTGTAATAACCTATTTACCATTATTCTTTTATCAATATTTAATAAGCACAGATGTGTATAAAATTATAAATTATAATCTATTCATCCCTATTTATATAGCTCTTAATTTGATATTCAATAGAAAGAAGATGAGCTTAAAAAATGAGTTTTTATTTCTCATAACATATATTATTTTACAAATAATAGTAGTAGAGACTAATTTAATATTTTACCTTCTGGGAATAATCGTGATTAACTACCTGCAATCTTTTTTAACAATGAAAAGAGGTTGTAAAACTACAAATCAATTTTACTTAGTTCAAGTTTTGGGTAGTTTAGGCTTTCTTTTACTTGTTTTGCTTTCAAATAAGTTTTCAGTTGAATTGTACAAAAATGTTTATTCCAACTTTACCCAAATATTAATTCTTATTACCTGTATTTTTGTTTTTCTCTCTAATTCTTCTACTTTGGAAGCAAATAAAGTTTGGAACAATCTAACAGTGAATAGCAAGTGGTATTATCAGATAATAAATTTTTTAATATTACCAATTCTCATTAATAATTTTCTTTTTTTGGTTCTTGATGATTGGTTCTGGATTCATAATCAAGCATTCTTATTTGCTCTTGTTGCAACTATGATTACTTTTTATTCACTTATTTGGTTTGTCTCAGGTTTTAAATATGAATCGCTAAACTTTCTATCGTATAATGTAATAAGTATAAGTTTTCTAAATTTAATTACAAATCAGATATATTACCATTATTTTGTTTTAGGAATAGTTATCTCCTTTATTCTAAATGCATGTCTGCAAATGAATGTTTATAATAAGTTTCTAAAACGTATACATTTTTTTATTTTCCTCTTGGTTCCATTTAGCCCAATCTTTTTTATTAAAATAAAGTTTTTCGATATTCTTCAAAATTATTCGAATATCTTTCTATATACAATTATGTTATTTGCCTTCCTCCCTTTGGTTTATCTAAATAAGTTTTTGAATAAAAGAGAAAATAATGCGGTATAGAGTTGATATAAGCGACAAAATTCTGGGGCCCTTTACAATTAATGAAATTTTCAAATTATACGAAAATGGAAAAGTTTCATCTAATAATAAAATTCAAGAATTTCCCCATGGTGATTGGTTTGAACTTGGAACTCTTAAAGAATTTAAAGCCTATGAGCTAAGTTCCCAAGACGATCATGAAGAAACTCATATGTTTGCCTTAAAAAACTTTGGTAAAGAAAGTGAAAATAAAGATAAAGATATGGATGAGGAAAAGGATGATATACCAGAGATAGATGACTCGCCCCTAGAGGATGCTGTAGAATTTAATTACGTTAATGAATCTGCTCAGGTTACCGATGAAAAAAAAATAGAGAATGAATCGGCATCAGTTCTAAATGAAGAAAGTGATAAAATAGATGAAGATATTGAGGAGTTATTATCTAATGAGAATCCAGATGATTTGTTTGAATTAGCAGAGCCCAAAGAAGATAAAATATCATTAGATAGCGCAACTGATAATGAAAAGACAAAAGTTAGAACGACGATAAACCAAATTGATCAAAATAATGACTTAGATAAAACAAAAATTAATCCTGAACATCAGAAATACCTTGAGAACTTAAAAAAAGAAGAAGAACAAAAAGAACAAGAAGAGTTAGCAAGGGCAAGAGAGATTGAACTTCAACCTGATTTTGAAAACGATGCAACACAAGTCGGCGAATATACAATGGTTGATGCTAGCATAGTCGAAAGGGCTCAAGATGAATTAATAAAAGAGCAAAAAGAAGAAAATAAAAGACAAAAAAAAATACAACAGCAAAAGCAAAATGAAATTGAAGAACTTGAAGAATATCTTGAAGAAGAAGAGGTTAATGGGAGTAAAAAAATTATATATCTCCTAATTATTTTACTAGGTTTATATGTATATTTTGATGAAGATGATAAAAAAAATACTAATGCAATCAAAAAAATTGTTTTAGATGAGCCACCAATTTCATTTCCAGTACGATTTGAAATAGTTGATAAGAATAAGGCCTTAGAACAATATAAACTAGGCTATAATAATCTTGTTAAATATACATATAGTAGTTCAGTTAAAGCTGCAAAATTACTTAAATCATCGTTAGAGAATCAATTTGATAATAATGATGCAGCACCTTGGTTAATATTTATATTCTCTCATATATTAGAAAACTCAAATGAATATATTACTGACGCTAATACAATCTTTAAACTAGTTCAATATTTTGAAACAAAAACATACTCATCACCAATTTTTGCAAGTGCAGTCTCTTACTTTTATTACAGTATTAAGCAATATGAAGCTTCGGCCAAGACTTTTGAAAAGTATATGACCCTACATCCAGAATCTGCAACAGCAGAATTGTTCTCGGTACGATTAAAAGCACTTATAAAAATTGGAGATTTAGAAAAAGCAAAATCAACAGTTCAAAAACTAGAAACAATTCCTGATAAAAACTTATTTACCTTAAATTCAATATATGAGTATTATAAATCTCAGCAAAATTACACTAAAATGCTTGATATAATAAAAGAAGTTGATCAAAGATTTCCTAATAATATTAGATTCACTATTGAAAAAGCATTATTAGAAATTAAAGATAGAAATTTAGATATTTTAAAAGACTATTTAGTTAATTTAAATAAAGTGAATGTAGATGGTTCTAGAGTGCACTATAGTAAGTATCTAATGATTAAAGGTTTTTACTTTATCTCTCAAAAGAAATCTATAAATGCTGTTGAAGCATTTAATGAATCATTAAAAATAAAAAGTGATACTCAATTGGTTGCAACTTTATCGGCACTGGAAGAAGGTGGAGATGATAGTGTAAACTCATTAATATCTGACTCAAAAGCAAGTGAACTTATTAGAAGAGGAAAAACTTTTTATATCAATAAAGATTACAAAACGGCGATGCGATATGCCCTAGAAGCATCAGCTATAGCTCCTACTAATATTGACACTCAACTTTTTCTTGCTGATGTTCAAATTAAACTAGGATTTATAGATTATGCAATAGAAAACCTAGAAAAGCTTTTCTCTCAACACTCATCTTCACTTAAGGTTATCTTTGCTCTTATAGACGGCTACATTGAATCTTATCGCTTCACGAAGGTTGTGAACTTATTAAATACTGCTCAAAATCTTGTCTCAGGATATAATTATAAGTTTTACGCAGCAAAAGCAAAATTTGCATTATTTAATGATGAGTTGAATGCAGCATCTGGGTGGCTACAACGAGCAATAAATGCAAATCCTGTTGATGATGACTTAAGGTTTCAACTAGCTAAACTTTATATAAAGTACCATGATTATCAAAAAGGAAAGCTGGCATTGAAAAAAGCTATGGATCTTAACCCTGCGAAGCTTGAGTATAGAGTTGAATATGGGAAAATTTTATATGAGATGGAAAATGCTGAAACGGCCATAGGATATCTTTATAGTATACTTGAAGACTTTCCAGATAATCCAAAAGTACTAAGCAATATTGGTATCTACTATTATCGAAGTGGACAGCATAAACGCTATCACGATATTAAGGAAAAGCTACTCGAGGTTCCGGGAAAAGATGCAAGTCTTTATGAGTTTCTTATTGAGGCTGCTAGGTTAGATGATGATATACCAAAGGTTGTAGAATATTCAAAAGAATTAATTTTAGTTGAACCAGGAAATTTAAAAGTCAGAATGGACCTCACGCTTCTTCTAATTGATTTAAAAAGATATAGAGAAGCTAAAGCAGAACTTGATGAAATTGAAAAAAGGTTTAAAAGTTTTCCAAGACTTCAATTCACGAGGGCAAGATTGTATTTTATCGTTAACGACCTAAAGAAATCAAAAACAATAGTTCAAAAAGAAATCAGTCTTAATCCTACAGTTGTAGAATCTTATGTTTTACTCGGTGATATATACATGAGAGAAAAGGACTTACAAAATGCTAGATCACAGTATTTGAAGGCATTACAATTAAAACCTAAACAAATAGATGCTATTTTAGGACTTGCAAATGTTGCATATCTAAGTGATCAATATGATATGGCCCTAGATCAATACCAAAAAGCGATAAATATCGCTCCAGGTAAGTCAGAAACATATAAGCTTATTGCAGATGTTTATAGAAAGCTTGGCCAGGGGCAATTGGCGATTAAAAATTACAAGCTTTACCTAGAATCAAATCCTAACACAAAGCAAAAAGCGGCAATTGAGACGTATATAAGAACAATGAAATAAAAAAAATTAAGAAACATGGTAAACTTTATAGAAATTCATTGAAAATTTAAGTATTAACGTCTATATTATTTCTTACTAAGTTTTCGTGTGGAAGTGTGTCCGAGTGGTCGAAGGAGGCAGTTTTGAAAACTGTTGAGGGTTTGCGCTCTCCGGGGGTTCGAATCCCTCCACTTCCGCCATTTTAAATTAGTATGTTCTTTTATGTTATTTATACTTTTGACTTAGTTTGGAGACGTGGGTGAGTGGCTTAAACCAGCGCCTTGCTAAGGCGTCGTACGTTTTGCGTACCTCGAGTTCGAATCTCGACGTCTCCGCCATATTTGAACTTTTTAAGAGCGACAAATACTCGAGATTACTCGGTTTTTTATCGCTCTTAGAGTTTTAAGGCATAGAAAAAGTTCAAAAGTTCGGAGGCGACTAAATGAACGACCTTGTACAAAATCAACAGGCAAATTTACCGAAAAGAACTTTTACTCACTTTGGTGATGCAGAAGTTACTGATGAAGTAAGAAAACAAAGCGAGGTGAATTCAGACTTAACACACTTTACAGGTGAAAATTTTGCCAATTTAAAAGACGATCTTTGTGGGTACTCGCTTAAGTCTGTTGGTGTAGAAAAATGTCCAAAATGTGATGGTGATATAGAAAATCAATATTGTGATTTCGTTTATGTTGTTAAAGATGTTGGTATGCGTGTTGGTTATGGCCCACATGGATATTTTTGCAAATCTTGTCCAACAGTTGTTATTAATACGATTGATCTAAAAGATGGAGTTTTAAATGATTTTCATAGAAGGAAGTTTTTAAGACCAATTGGGTTAGATTTAAAAGGTGATTTATATTTATTTAGAGAGTGGAATGGGAAAAAACCATTATTTTTAATTGATGATATAGATGAGCAAATTTTTGACGTTGAAGGTGATGATGCCTATCGTGAGAAGCAAAGAATGGAAAATAAGGCCCTTGCTTTGGGCGTAAAAAAATTAGCATCCAAAAAGAGAATGCAGAAAAAATCAAAAAAGAAGAATAGAAGAAAGTAGCATAAAGCTATCAACAATAGGGCTGAAAGAAAGATCGAAAAATGGAAAAAGATATTATCGATTTTATTGATAAAGACCATGAAGTGATGGACTCTTATTATGAGTTAACGAAGCGGGCAGGGTCATTAAGCGATAAATCATTAATTAAAGAACTTAAATCTTTAATTAAAAAAGATCCTGAGTTCTTTGACACCTATACATGGTTAATTCAAATCTTAGAAGAACAGGGCAAATTTAAAGAGGCATTAATATTGCTTAATGAAGCATATGAGAAGTGTTTAGATGTTCTTTTAGACAAAAATAAGAATTGGCCAGATAGATTGGAATGGGGATGGCTTGAAAATCGTCACATACTAAGGCTTTTATTAAATAAGGGCATATATGAGTGGAAAGTTGGAAATAAGGAATTAGCAATAGAGATTTTTAGAAGACAATTGAAGTTAAACCCAAATGATAATGCTGGAGTAAGACAATTTATCTTGGCCATACGAATGAATCTAACCTTTGATCAATTTGAAAAGAAGTTCAATAAAAATGGATACTATGATCAAGATCTAATGACTTGGTTTGATAAAAACTTTAAAAAATTTTCTGAAGAATTCGATTCTTGGCTTAAAGAAATTGAGCAATAGAGAGGCAATATGTTTGAACTTCAAATAGATTTTTTTGAATTAGAAGATGCCATGACTTGGAATAATGATTTAAGTGAAGATCAGCGATATTTAAATATTAAAACAGGCGAAGTTTATTTTTTTGATGAAGAAGTTGTCAGAGCTGTTGAAGATGGAACAGAAGAAGAACTTCTGGATTGGCAATTAGATGAAGTTGAGGTTGTTAAAGAATTTTTGTCTAATCAAGATGACTATATAGTAATTCCTAAAGTTGAATCAAGAGAGTCATATCGATGGATGCAGGAGTTTATAGAAACTTTAAAAGATGATAGTTTGGCCGACAAGTTAGCAGATTCAATAAATAGATCACGACCCTTTAGAAGGTTTAAAGATACACTAATTGATCATGGTTCGGAAAACGAGGCTTGGTTTGAATTTTATTCTCGCAAGGTTAAAGAAGAGGCAAGCCTTTGGCTTCGAAGTAGAAGCATTATCCCCTGTTGGGCCAAAAGAGAATAATTTATGGAAAAAATAACTGTCAGTAGTTCAGAGTATAGTGCCTTGATGAATATTAGAGGGACTCCAGATAAGGTTCATGACATGATTTTTCTTGCTGATGCTGTAGGTAAAAACTGGGAGCTTGAAGGTGACGAGGAAGCATTTGATGAGCTTTTGAGTACAATATCAGAAGAAATTTGTTATGAATTGTCTCCTAAGAAAAGCTTTCCTGCGCTACTAAGAGTTTGTAAAAAAGTTAATCCAGAAAGTCTTAATTGGATAGGAATGTAAATATGCCAACCTTATTAAGACAAGATGGTTTTCGTTTTTTGTTTTATTCTCGAGAGGGACAGGAGCCGCCACATATTCATGTAATTGGGCATGCAGGTGAAATGAAAGTTTGGCTTAATGACTTGTCCATTGCCAAAATCTATAACTTATCTCCGAAATATCAAAAAAAAGTTTTAGAAATCGTTTCTCAAAATAAAGATATGTTTTTAGAAAAATGGAGTGAATATCATGGGTGAAGTGGCATATAAAAATACAAATATTGATAACCTTGCGATTAGAAAACTAGAAGTGACAGAGTTTTTACTAACTGCTCACATTAGTGATGGCCGTATTGTGTCTATTCCAATTGCTTGGTTTGAAAGGCTTAGATCTGCTAGTTTAGATCAATTAAAAAACTTTGAGCTCTCCCCTTCTGGTTATGGAGTGCATTGGCCAGATGTTGATGAAGATATATCAGTTAAAGCTTTTTTGGGGTTCTAGAGTAAGTAATGGGTTAAATCGTCTCCGCCATATTTGAACTTTTTAAGAGCGACAAATACCTGAGATTACTCGGTTTTTGATCGATCTTTTTAGTTTTGGGTGTTGAATAAGTTCAAAAGTTTGGTGCTATTTTGTTAATTGATTTGAGACAAGCTCACCAAGTAAGACGTCTTTGTAGTCTTTATTAATCATCATATCTGTTGTTTTCACTACGACTCGATAATCACACACATGGTCAGTTTTGACTGAGAACTTATATGTCTCATTTGGTTTTATTTGTATTTTCTTAGGCTTCATTTTTTTAGGATTATATTCTTTAAGTTCATAAAGGACTTTCTTTTTTCCTTCTTGATGTAGTCTCTAAGAAATGAACCAGCGTTTGAAATAGTATGGTTATCAAGCTGATAGCTCCCTTCCGTATTAAGGGGGGCAAGTAAATTCGAGATAACAGAAGCAGGGTTACTATCAGCTTTCAAGATCAATTTAACCATTAGATCAAAAATATCAATTTCATCAACATCAGCTAATTCTTCTCCCTTAAATTGGTCGAGTAATGCCATGACTCTCAAAGAAAGATGGGGTTGAAGATTATCTGTTTGCAGTTTGATAAAGCTTTTTATTTCGTTAGCGTCTAGCTTAATATTATCCTCATCTATAATTCAGCCGACGCTACCTAAGAGCTCTGAGAGGGCAATAATTTTCTTTGACGTAACCTCAATGGTTTACATGAATAAGATTAATCATCCCAACACATAACTTTGGCCTTGATTTCCCTCATTAGTTCTTCATAAGTATGAATATATTTTGAGTGTACTTTTTTACTAGCGTGACCAAGCCATTGCATTGAAAACTATTTATCGCAAGTCTTACCATGAAGAAATGTTCCTCTACTATGCCGACAACAATGCCATGATTTGTATTTGAGTCCTGATTTTTCAAATGCTTCTTTTAATCGAAACATTGAAGTCATTTGGACAATACCTTCAAATAAGAGATAATCAGATTTATTTCTTAGAAATAGATTGTCTGAGCTAGCGAACATTGCTATTGATTCCTAAAACTTCTCCAAACTCATCTAGGTTTTCATAAGTAGTGACTTTTAGTTTTCCCGTTAAGCGGCCCAATCAGTTATAATTTCTTTCTCTGATAAATTCAAAGCATTAGCATCTTTAAGAAAGCAAGTGGGTTTTGAATATTTTTCACCCTTTCCCCCTAA
>CAYFHZ010000038.1:0-12839 GCA_964342535.1 uncultured Bacteriovoracaceae bacterium
TAAATACAGTTATAAATTTTAATGGTAGTTTGATTGGCCATAACACAGACTCATTCGCATTATCAAAGACTCTACATAACAAGGATATTAATAAAGTTGTTATTTTTGGTAGTGGGGCAATAGCTGAGATGTGTATTCGAGTTTTAAGTAATTGTCATATTTCATTGATAACCAGAAATAGTATAAGAGAAAAAGAACTAAAGAGTAAATACACTATTAGTAACCATATAGACTCAAAATCAATTGATCTTTTTATTAATGCTACTCCTGTCCATTTAAAAGAGCTTAAAAATGATAGTCATATTAATGGTATAATTTCTTCAACTAAGTATATTGTAAACTACCCAGTTAATGATTTTGTAGATCAAAGTTCTCATATTATTTCGGGATTGGATCTAACTTTACTACAAGCAATTAAACAATTTGAGCTCTATACAGGTTATAAATTATCACAAGAGCAGGCAAGTGCAGCATTTAATTTTACGAATGAGAATTTATGAGTCAATTGCATGTGACTCTACTAAGAACTCCCGCAGTTATAGCAAAGTCATCTATGAACTCAAGTTCAGTGGTTCCTTCACTAGCTCTCGGATATTTGTCAGCAGTTTTAGTGGAGGCGAACTATAAAGTCACAACTATTGATGCTCAATTACAAGGTATTGGAAAAATTAACAATATTAAAAATGTAGAAAACTTTGTATCACATGGTCTACCCGACTTAGATATTATTAACTTAATTCCAAGTGATACCAATCTACTTGGAATATCAGTCATGTTCTCATCGGAGTGGCCATATGTTAGAGAACTAATTAAAAAAATAAAATTGGCTTATCCACATTTATTTATAATTGCTGGTGGAGAGCATATAACTGCTATTCCTGAATTCACTCTTCGACAATCACCTGAAATAAATATTGCCGTACTAGGAGAGGGAGAAGAAACATTATTAGAGCTTATTAAAGCTATTCAAAACAAGGAAGATCTTAAACAAATCGACGGAATAGCATTGATAGAAGCAACAAAATATTATCAAACATCTAAACGAAAGCGTATCAAAGCCGTCAATGATATTCCATGGCCAAGATGGTCAGACGACGATTTAGATAAGTTCTTCGCTTCAAAGCAATCACACGGTCCATACAAAGGAAGAACAATGCCAATTATGGCCAGTAGGGGTTGTCCTTATGATTGTCAATTTTGTTCCAATAGAACAATGTGGGGTAATTTTTATTGGTCAAGGGACCCAAAAGATGTAGTCGATGAAATTGAACATTATATCAAGCGCTACAATATTAAATGCTTTGAGTTTATGGACCTTACTGTTTATATGAAAAAAAAATGGATTATTGATTTTTGTAATCAATTAATTGATCGGGATATTAAAGTTACTTGGCAATGTACCGGTGGTACAAGAACAGAAGCTATAGACGAAGAAATCATAGAGTTAACAAAAAAGGCAGGTTGTACTTACCTTGGGTTTGCACCTGAAAGTGGCTCGGAAAAGATTCTGATCGATATCAAAAAGAAAATAAAACTTCCAAGAATGATTAAACTATATAAATTAATGAAAAAGCATAAAGTAGGTACTCGAGCTAATTTAATAATTGGCTTCCCAGATGAAACGAGAAAAGATATTTTCTATACCATTTTTCTTCAAATGAAGTTGGCTCTTTTAGGTGTTCTTGATGCTCCATTATTTATCTTCACACCTTACCCAGGATCAGAATTTTTTAGACTTTTACAAAAAAGAAAGATCATTCCTGACATAAATGGGAATAACACTAAAGAAATTGACAATTATTTTTATGAGCTGGCACAAGACTTTGGTACAGTAGATGGAAAAAGCTATAATTCCACAATTAAAATCCGAGAACTTCGTATTTATCAAAACATAGGAATGATGGCATTTTACATAACTCAATATATTTTTAATCCCAAACGACTATTTAATTTCATAAAAAATATTATAAGTGGAGGTGAGTCAAACTCAGTCTTTGAACAAAGAATTATGCAACATCTCAAGATTACACATAAGAAATAGTCTTTAATCTTTTGCCCATATCTTATATCCATTGTGATCATAGATAAGTTTAAATCCTAGTTCTTTGATTCTTTTCTTTACTTCTTTACCCCTGATCATTTTTCCTAAATCTCCATACATTCGATCAACAAAAGGAAATGTTATAATAGAGTTTATTTTTTTATCCTTAGCAAGACATTGATCAAATTGCTTTTGATCTAGCTTTTTTCCAATCCAATATGCTTCTGGTGATACACACTTAATTTGTTGAGAATCAATTCCTGTCATATAAGGAAGAGCATTTTGCAAAAAATTCTTTCCATTATCAAGAAAGTAAGTCCTGCTCTCATTATTATATTCATATAAAAATGCAAATAATTTTCTCTGTGCTCCAGAAAATTGGCTTGGGTGTTCTGGAATTTCATCTCTTCTAAACTCTTTAACTTGCCAAATATTTGATATTAGAATTACAGCACCAAATAAGGTGTATATCTTGATTTGTTTTTCTTCATTAAAGCACATTTTAACTAGGCCAAAACTCATAAGAACAAACCACATCGAACTTAAAATGAAATACCTTGGGTCGTTTGCAAGAGTTAGATTGAATAATTTATAAAAGACAGCAATGCTTACAACTAATGATGGTATAATCCAAACAACTTTTCTTTTTCTATTAAAAAACAAGATAAAGCCTAATGTCCCCGTTATCAAAGTTGGGAGAGGAAACATTCTCAATGCTCTCTTTATATAATTTGTGTAGTTAAATGCTGTATTAAATTTTATTGCTCCATTTAACTCATAATCCGAATAATTTATAAATCGAAAGATATCTCCTGTTACTTCATAACCTACATATAAAAAAATCACTATCGGAATGATTGTAATAATCGCATATGATAGTACTACTTTATATTTAAATTTTTTATAGATAAGACATAGGCCAATGATAAATGCAAATATCCATGCTTCACTTCGTATCCATTCGGCCATAAAGATGGCCCAAAAAGGTATAATAAAGTTTTTATAGCTCAAATCTTCTTTAATTGTCATTAAGTGGTATGTCGATACCAATACGAAAAAAGTATAAACAGGCCCAGATAAAGTTAAAACTGAAAATTGAATCGATAAAAAGTATGTTCCCGTTATAAGTGCTGTTGCGAAAGCTACTCTTTGATCAAATAAATATTTAGCTATTAAAAATATATAGGCAATAGAACCGGCATCACAAAAAATGCCTAAAAGACGAGGGGCAAATACATAGTCATTAAAAACAACAGCTATTAACTTCAATAACATCATATGCCCAGGCTGCCAATCCACCTGAGATGTGAATATTTGCCAGAAACTATTATTATAGGCAATTCTCAATCGAGAAAAAATATCACCACCATAAAAGTAATTATCTGACAAAAAACTATAGTTTAGCCTTATCAAAAATGATGAAATGAATACATACCATGCATTATTTTTAAACAAACTCATTCTTCAAAATACTCCGAAATTAAGGTATGCTCATTTTCCTTTAAATCAACAACTAATTCGTAATTGCCTTTTTCGATATTTGAAAAGCAAATTTTATTATTCATGCAATGTTTACCTTTAATTTTTATACCGTCTTTAATTAAATAACCATTTATAACAGACTTGTTTTCGCGATATTCAATTTTTACGTTTTTTATATCTTTATGTAATATTACAGCTGATTTGTTACTATATTCTTCAAATGATATGTATTTTGTTTTTTTTCCTGGATTATGTGTAATCACTCTATTTGAAATGAGTTCATTAAATATTTTTTCTGAATTAAAATATTTATTATCCCAAAAGCTTACAGAAAAATTTACATCTCTCAGTCTATATACCAGTATATTCTTTCCGACTGGTGACTTACATGTTGCTATTTGGGGGTAATTATCATCGTTCCAAAAACCATTGGTACTTGTGTAAAGAATAGTGTTGATATTTGGCCCTCCAAATATTATTGAATGTAATATTAAAAAATCGGGATTTAATCCATATCGACCAAGTTTTTCAAAGTATATTTTCTTGTCTATATAATGACAGCCTGTATATTCAGCAAGCATATTGCTTAGATTATGAAATCCTTCCTTTAGTTTCAACGAAGTATGAATATCAAAATACGAGCAGATTAGTATTGGAAAGAGGCTAAAATATATGACACCTTTTAATTGTTTTTGTTTTTTTTCTTTTTCGCTCCAACAAAAATAGCCAATTAGTATCATTCCAATAATAGGTATAAGAGATAATCGAAAGTAAAACCCCATATATAACCGAGGTTCAATATGTTTAAAAATATAAAAGCTGGCTAAAAGATAAACTGGAATAAAGTATAAATTTATATATTTAATCTTTTTAAATGTATTCATTATAAATTGTAGAATAAATATAACTGATGGAATATATACGATATACATTCTTGATTCTATAATTTGTGTAAATTGATTTGTTAAATTATCTTTCTTGCTAATTCCGATGAAATAAAACCATTTATATATATAAAAGAGTGTACCGATAATTGAAAGTGATAAAAGGAGCTTCTTTTTTATCGTTCTATCCTCTCTTATAAAGTATAAATATATAGTGCTTAAATAAAGTAATCCCAATGCTTGCATGTAAGAAAAAATAATCAATAAACCCAAAACAAAGATCAATATTGAGTTTAAATTATTTTGACCTCTGTAAATAACTAAGAACAGAAATGGCCAAAAATAACTTGCAGTCTCTACAACATGAGATCCAGGAAATGACATCGCTGGTAGAGTTGCCAAAAAGTAAGTTAGTAGTGGAAATAAAATTACTTCTTTCTTATCCTTCGGCAGTATTGAGTGACAGATTAAAACAGAAATCAAAGGATGAAATGTATAAAAAAAATTATATGTGACTCTAATGAGCTCGTGTCTAAAAACTCCATCAAAGGGGTAAGCAATAAGACCAGTTATGATTTGCCATAAAAGAGTAGAGTATCGATGCCACCCATCATAAGGAAATAAATCTCCTTTTTGAATTTGAATTAAAAACCTAGCACCATCTAGTACAACTGGTTTTTGGCTAAGAAATTGTAAGGATGCTAAATAAATCGCAAATAGAAAAAGAGTATATATTATATATTTACTTTGTATTTTGTTATTAAAACTCATTTCACCCTAGGCTTTATTTATGTGTTCTTTATAGTTATCACTTTGTATATACATTTCGTGCCACGCAACAAACACTACAACACACCACAAACCACGTCCATAATCTCTTTTGTTTCCAAAATGCTCATTCATTAACTCAGATACAGCTTCCCAATTTAAGCACCCAGTTCTTTCTATTGCTTCTCTAGTTAAGTATTTCTGTGTTAATTCTTTTAGTGAGCTAAAAAACCAAATAGAATGAGGCATTTCAAGACCATAATTTTGTCTTGCAAGGATTTCTTTTGGTAGTATATTTGATAATGCTTTTTTTTGTATCCATCTCCCTTTAAGTCCCTTCAATTTATAGTTCGTTGGTAAAGTTTGAGCATAGTCAACCAACTCTCTATCAAGGTAAGGGTACCGCCCCTCTATAGAATGTGCGTAACACATCCGATCATTCTTTAAAAGCAAGTCATCAGTGATAAAATGTTCTATATCCAACATAGCAATTCTATTTAACTCATCAGTATGAGAAAATTCATTATACAAGTTTATACCGACCTCATCGGTGGATCTAAAATTAGTGTTTTTTAATACTTTTTCTTTCTCGCTATTTGTAATAGGGTGACGCCAATAAAAATGAGCAGCGGCTGGATGTAATTCAGCTCCCTCTGTAAATCTTTTTGCCTGAAAATCAAATGACAATTTTGAATAATTCGCGGGTAGTAAGTGAACTGACTTATATATTAAATTTCTTATAAATTTTGGAGTATATCTAATATAATATTTTTTAATTTTCCATGCTTGATAAACAGAATATGCATTAAACACTTCATCCCCACCTTCTCCATTTAGCAGAACATCTACATGCTTTTTTGCTTCCTTCGCAAGAATATAAATTGGTATTGGAGCTCCATTGCCCAAAGGTTCATCTAGGTGGGCAATGTGTGAGTAAAAAGAATTTTTAACCATATCACCTGTGACTAAAATTTCATGATGATTTGTTTTACATTTTTTAGAAACAAGCCTTTGAAAATGAGACTCATCAAAACTATCTTCTCCCATTTTGATTGAAAACGTATGAAAATCATTGCTCATTCCTAATTCATCTATTAAACAAGTTATACCACTTGTATCCACACCACCTGAAAGGGTCGTTCCAATTGGAGCATCTGACCTTAAATTCTTTTCAACTGATTTTAATAATAATTCGTGTACTTTTTTTGCTGCTTGCTCCTCACTAATGTCATGATTAATTTCATAATTCATTCTATAGTGATACTTTTTATCTACTTCTCCTGTATTAAGATTTATCTCTAGCATTTGTCCATTACGAAGTTCAGAAATATTTTGAAACATTGTATTTTCACCTGGAACATAGGCCAAAGTAAAATAATCAAATAGTGCAAGCTGATTTACTTTTCGCTCAAAACCTGGGATTTCAAGTAGTGACTTTATCTCAGAGGCAAAATACATCTTACCATTTTGTACAGTATAAAAAACTGGTGTTATTCCGAAAAAATCTCGACAAAGATACACTTTTTGTTTCTTCTTATCCCATATACAAAATGAAAACATTCCTGTTAACTCACTTAACATTTTTATTCCCATTTCTTTATAAAGATAGATGAGTACTTCGGTGTCGGAATGTGTTTTGAAGGAATATTTTTGATCTAATTTATATTTTTCACCTAATTCTTTATAATTAGTTATTTCACCATTGTAACAGAGAATTAGATCTTCATCGTCATCAGAGAAAGGTAAGTTGGCCTCACTAGATGGATCAATTATGTTTAAGCGAGTATTTCCAAACATTACACTAGAACTATAGCTGTGACCCGTGTGATTTGGACCTCTATGCCATAGCATTTCTGACATTTTATTTATTAAAATTTTATCTGACTCGCCAAGAGTTTGAGTTAATGAGATAATACCAGTAATTCCACACATTAATAAAATTATACGTGATTAAATTTTATAATGAAATAAATTATTATTTTGTTACAATTTATCTATTAGGAAATAAAGATGATTCAAAATGCAATATCTGTTGTCATTCCAATGCATAATGAGGAAAAAAATGTTAGGCCGTTACTTGATGAGCTTTTTCATTTTTTAATTAACAATTTTTCAGACTTTGAAATCATAATTATAAATGATGCATCTTCAGACGGTACATTATCAGAACTCAAACTATACAATTCCACTCAGGCAATAACCATAATAAATAATGATAAGAATTGTGGTCAAGGATACTCGGTGATTACGGGATGCCTTGCTGCCAAATTTAGTCTCATAGTGACAATGGATGGGGATATGCAGGTTAACCCAACTGATATTTTGAAGCTATATAAACACAGAGAAATGTATAAACTTGACTTTGTTGCCAGTAGAAGAAAAATCAACCAAAACGATGGAGCATTTAGCCATATACCATCTCTTCTTGGTAATATTCTAATTAGGGCCATATATAAAGTGGATCTTATTGATGTTGGCTCTTCCTTAAAACTATTTCCTACTAAAGAAGTAGTAAATATTCCAAAGTTTAAAAATGTTCACCGCTACATTTCAATTTTTTTACATTACAAAGGCTTAAAGTATGAGGAAGTTGAAGTTACTAGCCGAGTTCGTTTTACGGGAAAATCAAAATATAGTGGATTAAAGTTTATAAGAGCATTTGTTGAAATCATTTTTCTTCGAATACAATTAAGCAAAATCGTTTCACCAAAATTAAATTCTGCTCAAGTTGACTAGACATGTGTGGAATAGCAGGTGTGTACCATTTTAATCAAGAATATAGTATCAGGCACGATTCACTTGTAAAAATGTTAGAAAAAATTAAACACCGTGGACCTGATTCATCTGGAATTGAATACGTTAATTCATCATGTGCTTTTATGCATTCAAGACTTGCTATTATTGACGTTACTGAAAGCAGTCATCAACCTTATGTAACAAAATCAGGCTCAATTCTAAATTACAATGGTGAAATTTACAATTTCAAAGAACTTCAAAAACTTGTTTCACTTCCTCTAGAGCGCAACTCAGATACATCTACGTTGGCCATGGGCCTTTGTGAGCATGGTATCGATTTTACTAAAAATATTGATGGTATGTTTGCTTTTTCTTTTTGGTCAACAGAAAATAATGCTTTATATATAGCTAGAGATTATTTTGGAATTAAACCATTATACTACTATAAAGATAATGATAAGTTTATATTTGCCTCAGAGATTAAGGCAATTCTAGAGTATCCTGAAGTTAATAAGACTCTTGATCAAGATGCGATTAATGAGTTTTTCCAACTAGGCTATATTTTGGACCCTGACACTGGATTTAAGCACATCAAACAACTTAAAGCTGGGCACTGTTTAAAGATCACAAATGAAGCTATTAATGAATATACACTTCCTGAAAGTAAGCTTCACTCAGATGATTTATTTTTAAATAATTTAAAACTTTCTATAAAAAGAAGACTAACATCTGATGTTCCGATTACAACTTTGTACTCAGGGGGAATTGATTCTTCTCTCATTGCACAAGAGATTCCTTCTCATATTTCACTTTCACATCTTGATCTTATATCTACGAATTACTCTGAATCTCAAAAAGCGATTCTCCATGCTTCTTACCTTGATAAGACAATCGATATTATACAAAGCAGTTCTGATATTAATCTAAAAAATATTGTTTATTATGCAGATGATTTAATCGCTGATCCTGCACTTGTATCAAATTTTTTGTTATACCAAGAGATTTCAAAAAAATATAAAGTAGGAATCCAAGGTGATGGTGCTGATGAACTTTTTTGGGGTTATTTTACTCATACTGCTGTTAGATTAGCTAATTTTAAAGCAATACGCTTTTTTATTCCATGTTTAAATTTCATTTTGCTTTGTTTAAATAAGTTGCCTACTCAGAATCGTTATTCACTTTCAATGAAAATAACTAGATTCTTAAAAGCTTTCAAACAAGGATTTCCTTATGTCTATTTACTTTGGAGATCTCCATTCTTAGGTAATATTGTTAAAACTTCTTACAATAAGAAATATACACTTAATAAGCTTAATAAGCTACTTCCTTCAAAATTTCAAAATCCACTTGATATAGACTTTTATACCTACATGATTTCTAATATTCTAAAGAAGGTCGACCGAATGAGTATGGCTTTTGGATATGAAGTTAGAGTCCCTTTTCTTTCTACATACGTTGTTCACTCTGCCAATAAAATTAAACCGTCAAAACGCTCGACTTTTTTCAAGCGAAAAAAATACCTTTTAACACTGTTTCAACATAAAAAAATTTTGAAACAAAAAAAATCTGGGTTTGGTTTTGATCTCGTTAAATTAATGAAAAATGAAGATTATAGAGACTTTCTTCTCTCATCTGATTCTCATGTATTTAACCATTTTATAGATCATGAAAAACTCATGTTATTACTTGAAAAAAAATGTTACGATTATGACACAAGCTACCAAATATTTACTCTACTCGTTTTTAAATATTGGTTACAAAATTATAATATAAGTGAATTATGAAAGAATACATAAGTATTACTAAAAATGAGCCAACTTATGATCTACATGTTATGTGGGCCATACATACAAAGTGTAATTATAGCTGCTCATATTGTCCCGACAATCTTCACAATGGTTCATATGCGTTTTTAAACCTCGATTACATGAAGGGGTTTATAGATAAGATTAATTCACATTATGTTGAAAATCTCGGATTTAAAAATATTTTGTTTTCATTTACTGGTGGTGAACCAACCTTATGGCCTGATTTTCAAAAATTTTTACATCATATAAATCACTATGGTTTTCGAGTAGGTCTTACATCCAATGGTTCTGTTTCTGTAAAATATTGGGAGCGAATTAGTTCTTATTTTGACTATATATGTTTATCTTTTCACCCTGAAAGTGCAGATATAGATCATTTTTTAAAAGTATACGAATATTTACATAATGATCCCAAAACTGTTATTCCTTCTGTTCGAGTTATGATGCATAAAGATCAAAAGTTTTGGGATAAATCAGAAGCCCTTATTAGGCGCTTGAAGGAATTTCCAAATTGGACATATGAATGTGTACATATACTAGAAGACTATGGAATTGAATCTTCAAAAATAGATTATGCATCAAAAGAAAAGATTAATTTTTTAAAGGAGAATGCCTTTCGATTTCAATTCGATAACCAAGATGTTATTAGAATTCCTTCTGTTGATTTTAATTATAAAATAGAATCTACAAATCATAATATTTCAAAGCTTGATGAAAATGCCCTTATAAATAATGATTCAGCTAATTTTAAAGACTGGGTATGCTATATTGGAATTGAACAACTTTTTATTAATTCTCTAGGGGATATATACCGTGCTGGATGTCAAGTTGGTGGCAAATTAGGAACGATCTATAATTATGAGGCTGTTGACTTCCCTTACAAACCAATAACATGTACTAAGGCGCATTGTCATTGTCCTACTGATATTAGAATTACTAAATTTCACCCTGACCAGGGAATGACTCTTACATTGCCAATGCCTCAATTTATACCTAGACGGGTTGGCAATCCTCTAGACACTGTTTTTAAGTTTAAATTCATTTTAGAAATGTCGGCCATAAAAGACAATGATTCACTAGCAAATTTTATTAATCTTATAAAAGATAAAATCCATGTGCTAAATGCAAGGCCACAAGAAATTTTAATTCATGCTTCTATAAACCAGAATGAAAAACTCGAATCCGAATATTTATCGAAAATTGTAGATAACCTTCCAAGTATTTCTCTGGGACTTGAGTTGTCTACTGACGAATCTTTTTCCTATGAATTTATTCAACAATTTTTTCCCCCTGCAATTTATGTAAGAATGAAATATCGATCCTTTTCTTTTAAAACTGCTGTGCAAATGATAGGAAATATACATCATTTCAGTCTTGGAAGAGGAATATTGGTATATGACTATATTGAACACCCAATGTTTATAATAAATCTTATCAAGTTATTTTCCTTTATTGAAAAGAACTATCACCTTGCAGAGATTCGTGTCAATAACTTTCCAGAAAAGCTACTTCAACAATTCAATAGGTTTAAGGCACTACAAGACAAGTTATTATTTATAAACAACACACTATACTTTTACAATATACTTCCAAAAAGCTTTGACAAACAAAGCTATAGGAGAGCTTGTTTTGTTGGAGATAATGCTCTTTTTAGTGAAAATCTAAATTCTACCATGCTTAGTTATACCTCAGATGAATTAGCTTCTCGTTTTAAGAACTGGAATTGTAAAATGGCTTCTCAAGTATTATATATCGAATCCGATGGCTCAATTAAAACATCTCAATGTTCCCAGTCAATTTTAATAGGGAACTTACAAAGTAAAATAGAAATAACTGATGAAGTTTATAACACTAAATGTATTCAAGAGTCCTGTGCTTCTCAACTAGATCGTACAATTCCAAAGCATATTAATTGAAACAAGCATAGTAGGACTTTAAGAGCATCAAACCTAGAAATATTGTAAATAATTTCTTTAATTTTATCTGATCGATACTACTTGAAACTCTTGCCCCAACTTTTGCAAAATACCAACTTGTTATTATAACACCAAAGAGAGCTGTTAACTGTATATGTCCTATTGAGTAAGGATAATGTATAGAGCTATGTATTCCTGTATATATATAAGTAAGCGTTCCAAAAAGAGCAATGGGTACGCCCAAACTAGCAGATATACCAACGGCCTCTTTCATTTTTTTCCCACTCCAGTTTAGAAAAGGAATACTAATTGTACCTCCACCAATACCAAGTATTGATGATTTAAATCCAATTATTGATCCTACTAATATATAAATGGGTAACTTTACATTTTTAGGTGTTTCAACTTTTTTTCTGGATAATAACATTTTTATAAAAACCAGAGTCAAAAAGACAGCAAATACTATTTCTAATATTCTATTAGATAGATAATTTGCAAATAATCCTCCTAATATTGTTCCAATAACAATTCCCAAAACAAGTTTTTTTAAAACAAAAAAATCAACATTCTTATTTTTTATATGTGCAATCATTGAACTCGTTGCCGTAAAAAGGATACATGCTAAAGAAGTACCAATTGCTGAATGCATAATATGTTCTTGATTATAACCCTGCATTTCAAATATAGTAGAAAAGATTGTAACTAGCAGTACACCACCACCGATACCAAACAAACCTGCAAGAAAACCAACTAATGATCCCACACATACGAATGTTATTAAGTAATAAATCATAATAACTAGAGTACTTGACTTCATTAAACTAATCTAGTTATTAATCTTTTTCTTTATTGTTTATATTAAAATTTCACAGTATTTTTATATTATGGACTCAAAGCAAAAAACTTCTCAACAGTTACTTTTTAATTTTTTATTGTTTATTTCAGCTTTTCTTTGTTTTTACTCCTCTTTAAATTGGCGCTCTCTTGTCATTGATGGTGCAAGATGGTTACATTTTATTTTGAGTTATCAAGACTTTGTTATTGATTCACCTCATCTTCGTTATTCAAACATGATTCTTCAAATACCTTCAGTTATTTTTGCGAATTTAATCAATCTCGAGAATTATTTATATTATTCGAGTTTAAGTTTTAACATTATGTACACATGCTATCCTTTTTTCTTTTTATTAGTATGTTATCTCTA
>CAYFHZ010000039.1:0-12797 GCA_964342535.1 uncultured Bacteriovoracaceae bacterium
TTTGTCTCTGCTAATCTAGAAAGTAAAGAAAAGGCCCGAAAATTATTATGGGCACTTTTTATTTTACTCTCAATGACCTCTTTAATCATTGCAGGTTTTATTATCGCTTTTACTCCTGAGCTTATAAATTTATTTGCACCAACATTTAAAGAGAATCCTCAAAAATTTGAAATAGCAGTTACTCTTACGAGATTTATGTCTCCATTTTTATGTTTTGTATCTATTGCTGCTCTTTTTATGGGGGTTTTAAATTCGTTGAAAATCTTTTTTATTCCTTCGTTTGCACCAGTCTTCTTTAATATTGTAATGATTTTATCTATGCTTATTTTTCCAAGCTACTTTATTGCCAAAGGAGTAGAGCCGATTTTATCTTTAGGAGTAGGGGTCTTTCTTGGAGGACTTGCCCAAGCATTTGTACAATTTCCACTTATTCTTAAAAATGGCTATGGCCCAGCGAGGCCAGATAAAATTTTCTCTCAAGAAACAAAGAAGGTGTTATTACTTCTGGGCCCTGGCTTACTTGGTTTTGCAGCATCTCAGGTTAATCTGGTTATTAATACAATTCTTGCTTCTTCTACCGTTGTGGGAGCAGTTTCTTGGTTGAGTTTTTCTTTTAGACTCTTTCAACTTCCAGTCGGTATTTTGAGTGTCTCTATTGGTAATTCAAATCTTGTTCTTTTTAGCAATGCTTGGAAAGCTGGGAATAAAGATGAGGCAAGGGAGTTATTAAAGTCGAGTTTCTTTTTGTCCCTTGTGCTCGTACTTCCTGCGATGGTTGCTCTTTACATGTGTTCATATGAGATGATAAATGTGATTTTTGAGAGAGGTCGTTTTACATCACACTCAACACTTATGACCTCACAGGCATTAAAATGGTACGCACTAGGACTACCTGCGTATTCCATCTATAAAATATTTGTTCCAACTTTTTATGCAATTGATCGTCAAAAAATCCCTGTCTTCGCCTCAATCTTTGGAATTATAATTAATATTATATTTTGTATTTTATTAACTCCTGTTTACGGATTTGAAGTTTTGGCCATTGGGACAACTTTATCCATGATTCTAAATACCCTAGTGCAATGGATTATCTTGAAGAAAGATTTAGAGCTCAAATTTACAGATTTTATTAACTTAAGAGTTATAAAACTTTTTATAGCTGCTTTAGTATCGGCTTTGGGAGTTTATTATCTGCAACAAAGTATTCCATATGCGGGAGCTAATTTTATATTGCGATGTGTATACCTTTCTTTATATTTGTTAATGATTGCAGGAATTTATTTTTTTGTTGTCGGTATTTTGGGGGAGTTCAAACTTGTGCGCGGTGTACTAAGTCGCTTTAGGGCCAGGTAAATTACTTAAATTTCAAAATTCCTGAAGGAAATAGCTTGAGCTATTGATTTTGATTGATGTAAACTACTTGGGAATACTTTTTAGAATTATAAAGGAACTAAGAATGAGAACTGATTTTAATACTTTGATATCCCTAGCGACTCATACGCTTGATCACCTAAAGCAAGGTGAGGTTATCACTTATTCTATGGATAAGAGAGCTGAGCTCATTGATGCTCTTGCAACTGAGCTTGGTGTAAGCTTTGCTACTGACGAAGATATTAGAGAGCAAGCAATTGAGGAAGTTGAAGATAAATTTGGTCTCGATGAAGTGACTGAAGATATAACTGAAACTGAAATGTTTAATCACGCGAGAAAAGAAATCATTAAATCTTTTCAAGGTGAGACTTTAAGTGGTCTTTATATGGTTGAATCATTATTTAATGTTGCCATTAGAGTTAAAGACTTTCTTTTAAACTCAGATCTTGTTGAAGATGTTTTTAGCGCAGATGATGAACTTATTGAGTTTTTGGTAGCAGCTATTAAAAAGTTTAATCCAAGAAATTCAATCAATTAATTATTTTTTTAAATAAAATTAATAGAGGAGGCTTGAGGGTCTCCTTTTTTATTGCTATCTATATAAAATCACTTCTTTAAAATCATAAAATCAATTACTTGAATATAAACATTAAAGTTTTCTACTCAGCTTACCGATAAAGTTAAGAGAAGGATTTTTTTCCGACTCAAAGCTTTTTATTGAATGGCTTATAATAGAACAGTTGGATGTTAAAACTTAGGTGATAATTATGTTTAATGGAATTCGATTACAACACTTTTTATTCTTGATGAGTTTGTCTTTTTTGGGACCGATGGCCCATGCAAATAATATGAAAACTATCAAAGACGAACTCCAAGAGTGTCGAAATAGGGATGGCGGTAATGTTCTGAGTAAGACTCCAGTAGGTGAAGCTGATGAAGTTATCTTCACATCTTCTGATGGATTAACTGTTCATAAAAGAAATTGTTATGATTATACCTGTGAATGGGAAATTGAAGCCACTCAAGGCAATGAAACAGGTAAGGCCACAACAACTCAAGAACTTAAAAACTCTTGTGTTGTAACAGCTCATACTCAAACTGTGATAAGAGATGATTCAAGATCAGGTAACAGTAGTTCTGGCTCAGGAGATGGTAGTAATACTCTTAGAATTCGAGTTGATGGAAAACTTATCACTTGTAATCCACAAGATGGAACCTGGGAAGATTGTCTTAGGGCCAATGGACTAAGTGGAACTTACCATATTAGATCTGTTGACTCTGATAGACAGGTTATTTCATGTTTTCCGGGAAATTCTCCTGATTCAGGTAGAGACATTGAAATCATTTCTGAAGTTGGTACAAAATGTTTGGTAAAAAAACGAGTTTGGTGGAAACTTTGGCTAGGTAAATCATGGGTTGAGTCGGATGACTGTACTGGTGATGTGGTTAGAACATCAAGAGGATCGGAAGAAGTTATTGCAATAGACATTGATAGAGAAATAGAGAGACGAAGTGGAGGTTCAGGTGGAAGTTCTGGTAGAAGACGAGATAGCGATTCCGATAATGTAGCAAGATATTATTATTTAAGTGATTCTGATCTTGGAATTCGTATTAAATGTTCTATAAATATGGATGAAGATGAGTGTTTAGATGATTATTATTACCGTACAGGACGTAGCTCAAGAAGTGATTCTGATGGGTGTGTCGCTTGTAGTGAAAGGCGACGTAGAGGATCTTCTTCTAGAGGATCAGATGGAGATAGCTTATCAAATATTATAGCAGCATCAGGTTATGCTTTAGGAAACGTATTAACACCTGTTATGGGATATATGGGGGTGAATGCATATTCAAAAGCAATGCTTAAATCTAACCAAGCCTGGGCAGATTCTTGTACCACATCCCAAACAAGTTATATAAATGGTCTTAGCGATACACTTGATTGGTACTCTGCCAATGAGACAAGTGTAGGTTCTGATTATATTTCTTCTTATTATAGCAATATGCCAACGTGTAATGGTCAAGCCTATGGAGCCTATGCAGGTATGCAAGGTTTTGCAAGTACTGGACTTGGTACCTTTGGAAATTTTTATTCAGGAGCAGGTTATTCAAATTCACTTATGGGTTTATATGCTGGGCCTTATGCTTCACCAAATTATGGTCTAGGAGTTGATGTTACAGGTGGGCTTGGCAGTTTATATGGAAATAGCATTTATGGTAATGGTCTAAGTGGTAGCTTAGGACTTAACCTTGGACTTAATAGTGGCCTTAATTCAAGTTTATATACTTCAGGAATTAATGGACTTTATGCTGGAACTAATATGGGGATTAATGGTCTTTATAATAGTTCTATCTATCCGCAATATTCATCAGTGGCCAATGGACTTGTCCCATGGTCAACTAATGGACACTATTATACTGGAAGTTCCAATTATTCAAATATTATTGCAAACCAAAGTCAGTTAACAGGTGGTACTTATTACCAACAACAAGCCTTAGCTGATCAAGCAAATACAGCGTTGCAAAACTACTATAATTATCCATATGCAAATACAACAAGTCGTTACTATAATAGTGCAGCTTATTCACCATTTAATCTTGGTCTTTCATTGAATGCAGGGCTAGGAGTGATGATATAGAAAATAGAATATAACAAACGAAAATAAAAAAGGATCTCTTTTGAGATCCTTTTTTATTTTCCGTGAACGAGAAGTTTTAATTCATGTTGGAAGAGAACTTCGATTTTATCATCTACAAGTTCTTGTACAATACCAGGACCAAATTTTTTATGATCAATAATATCTCCTGCAATAAATTTATCACGAATAGTATAAGGCTTTGCCTTTCCACTCGCCTTACTCATTTCTGCCATCCATAATTCTCCAACAGAAACAGTTTTTCTTGCAGATCTTTTTCTGGTACTCGTATTTTTAACTTTCTTTGCTTTTGTTGCAGGATCTTTATACATATGAGTTGCACCACATGTATTGCATTGCACCTTACCAATTGTAGTGGCATCTTTCATTGAGACAATAATATGTCCAAGGGGAAGTTTACACTTTCCACAATAAGAGAGAACTTCTTTGCCCGCTGAAAATGACGTCATGATTATGATCCTTTTATTTTTTTCTTTTCTCTAATGAGATATACTTGTACAAAGTTGAGGATAAAGTATCCTGGAGGAGATCCTATTGTCAGATAAAAACTCTTTGACAATTTTACCTAAAGAAACGCACAACGGCAAGGAAACGGGCTTAGAAATGCGAATAAAATCACTTCTTTCTCGTGCTAACACATTGCCCAAGGGGCCAGGTTGTTATTTCATGCAGGGAAAGCATGGAGAAGTTCTGTATGTCGGTAAAGCAAAGAACCTTAAGAATAGAGTTAAGTCGTATTTTAATGAGTCGAGCAAATCAGCTAAGACTCAAGTTTTAGTCGGCCATATATATGCTTTTGACTTTATTGTTACACAAACTGAACTTGAATCATTCGTTTTAGAAAATAATCTTATTAAAGAGCATAAGCCGAAGTATAATATTCTACTTAAGGATGATAAGACTTATCCCTACGTTGCTGTAGATTTTGGTCATCCCTTTCCAAAGCTAGAATATGTACGTCGTCCTAAAAGAAAAAAAAATATAGAATTCTTTGGACCATTTCCAGTTGGAACTAATATTTCTAAAATTTTGAGGGTCCTTACTAAGGCTTTTAAGTTGCGAGACTGTTCTAATCATGAATTTAGCCAAAGAAAAACTCCTTGTATTCTGTATCAAATGAAGCAATGCTCAGCTCCCTGTGTCGATTATATACCAGCAGAAAATTATAAAGCTGAGGTAAATAAAAGCTTAAAATTTTTCCAAGATAAATCGTCTGTAGCAGCAGTAATGGAAGAGCTTACCACTAAGATGATGGGAGCAGCTGAGCATGAAGATTTTGAACAAGCTGCACTCCTTAGAGATTTTATAGAAGAATTAGATGAGTTTAACCAACATTCTTATAAGCAAAATGTAGAAACTTTATCAGATGATCACTCTGATATTATTTCATACTATATAGGTGAAGAAGAAGTTGATATAAGTCTTTATTTGATTCGCCAAGGAAACCTTATTGGACATAAAAATTTTCACTTTCTTAAAGACGATTTTTTGGAAGATATTGAAGTACAAATTTTACAAGGGATACTACAGTATTACTCACAAAATAATGAAGTTATTGCTGAAAAAATTATTGTCGACTTTAATAAAGAACAAGCTAATCAACTTGAAGAATCTTTTAAAACAATATTTGGAGAGGGAGTTAAGTTTAAAGTCTTGGCCAAATCAAGTCATAATCAAGCTTTATTAAAAAGTGCCAAAAAGCACGCTGAAGAATCACAGGCCATGAGAATAAAAAATCAAGACTCAGTTTATATAGGGCTTAATAAATTGAAAGAATTACTTAATCTTAGAGAAAGACCAAAAAGCCTTGAATGTTATGATATTGCAATTTGGCAGGGAAAATCTCCCACTGCAGCTCAAATCTATTTTTATGAAGGCAAACCGGATAAAACTGGTTATAAGCACTATCACCTTGAAGAAAGACCTGAAGGAAATAATGATTTTGCGATGATGAGAGAAGTTTTCACGAGAAGACTTAAACATGGAAATAATCCGGATGTATTTATTGTTGATGGAGGGATTCAACAAGTTAATACAGTGAGTAGAGTTTTAGATGAGCTTGAGATTAAGGTTCCCGTAATAGGGATTGCTAAGGCGAGGGATTTACGAAAATCAGGATTTAGAGGAAGTGAAATAAAACATAGTGATGAAAGGCTTGTGATTCAAGGTCGATCCAATCCTTATATTTTAAGTAAATGTCCATCTCTTATGAAAATAGTCGTTCAGATGAGAGATGAAGCTCACCGCTTTTCTAGAAGATTACATCATAAAGCTGAGCATAAACGAGTCTTAAAGTCGTGGATAGATGATGTCAAAGGCTTAAATGATGAGTCGAGAAGAATAATCCTATCTCATGGAAAATTTTCACAAAATGAATTAATGAAGTTTTCAAAAGAAAGACTACGTGAAGAGTTTAAGCTAGAAGAGAGGTATTTAAGTATACTCTTTAAATTCTTAAATACCTCGATATAGCTAATTTAAGACGTGTATGAGTTTTCTTGTTCCTGAGCCACAATCAATACATCTGGCCGTCTCTTGTACAATCAGATTCTTATAGTCAGGTAAGTGACTCATGAGTAGCTTAGATCCACAGACCTTACACTCACCAATAATTTTTTGGACATTATCAGCATTTCCCCAGTATTCCTCGTATCGCTCAAACCTAAAATCAATCTCTTTTGACATAAATATGCCCTCCCAATAATTACTTGTTAAACTTGTCGGGGGAGGAAAAATTAAGTTAAGCTTAGCTCAAATTTAATTTTTACTAGGAAATTAGTGACCATTTTGTTAAGTGAAGGTATGGAAGATAAATATCGAAAATTGCTAGGTGCATCAAAGAATAAAGAAAATAATATCGCATTTTTTCCAAGTTATTGGTCATATCAAAAAATAATACCACTCCAAAGAAAGCAAGAAACTTCTCCCGAAAGTGAAGCTAATATCGATTCTCCTGCAGTAGAAAAGAGCTTAGTTACTGAGAAAGCAGTGATTTTAGATTCACTTAGCTTATTTGGTGAAGAAGCAACTAAAAATGAAGCGAGTTTCAAATTCTCTGGTGGTGAACTTACAAAAAAAGAGACTTCTCATGAGCATAGCATAAGCCAATTACTCACAGATCTTACTTGGAAAGAAAACTTAAAGACAAAATTTTTAAATAATCATTTTAACTTTGATTTATTTGATAAAAAAAATCCAATTGTCTTGTTTATAAGTGATTCACAAATACAAGAACTAGATTCAGATCGTATCGAGCTTTCTGATCTAGATTATTATTTTGAGCCTAATGTTTCTGACCTTTTTGCCAAAATGATTAAAGCAATGAGAGTAGAAAAACATCAATATTGTATATCATCTTTAAGTTCTAAAAATCTAGATCAGGATTTCCTGCTGGAAGAAATCATTTATCTTAATCCAAAACTTATTATAACGTTGGGGGCACAGGCCACAAATTATCTATTAAAATCGAATATGAGATTAAAGGATTGTCACGGACAAATACAGAAAATAAATATAAACGTAAAGAGTGATCGATTTGATTACACTCTCATGCCTTTATTTTCACCCCACTTATTATATTCAGCGCCAAATATGAAAAAAACAGCTTGGAAAGACATGCAATTGGCCATGGACTATTTAAATCTTTGAATTCCTTTGAAATTGCATTAGAATAAAGAAGATATCCAGGAAGGAGTCTTGTGAAAAAGTATCTAGGAATGATTCTTTTATTCTATTCTATAACAGGCTGGCCTAGTAACGGTCCAGTGATTAAAGTTAGAATAGGAAAAGTTTTAAACAAAGTTAATGTCTCAGGTCTGGACCTTAAACGTTATATTTGGCCAAAAAAATCTCTCAAAGTTTATTCAGGTCAAAAATTAATTGAGTTTAATTGTAAAACAGATGTTAAAAGCCATATAAAAAAACCAATTCGTCTCGCTTCCATTCAGTCTTTGACAGGTTTACTAAATTGGGATTCTGAAAAATATAAAGGAATATTACATATACAAACTTCTGAGAAATTAAAGGGATGTGATCTCGTAAATGAGTTGTATCTTGAAGACTACTTAGCGACACTTCTCCCAAAAGAAATGGATTCTAGTTGGCCAGTAGAAGCATTAAAAGCCCAAGCAGTTGCAGCAAGGTCTTATGCTTTTTATAAAATTAAAACAAAGCAGGTTGCTAAGAGTAAAGGGTTTAAAACTTATTATGATTTAGAGAATAGTGAAAAACATCAAGTAAGTGGAAGCTATTTCGATGCTACTAAAAAAACAATTTCTGCCACAAGGGATACATCCGGTGAAGTTCTGTCTTTATCTGATGGAAGTCTGACTCCAATTTTCTTTCATTCAAAGTGTGGAGGTAGGACATTGACCCCTGATCAAGTGTGGACCAATAGAGTTCCCGGTTATAGATCTGTTGATTGTCCTTTCTGTCATAAACATGGAACTAAGAATTGGAATCATGAAATTCCTAAAGTAAAACTGATTTCCTCTATAGAAGCCGTTTTGGAAAAATATGAAAATGACCCAATTAGTTTAAGACAAAAGAATATGACACTTGTAAATGATTTCAAAAAAAATTACAAATTGAGTATAAAGTCAGGACGTTTGGAAAAAAATGTAAAAAAATCAAGATTAAGGGCGATTATGGGAAGACGAATTCTTCCATCAAATAATTTTAAAGTAACAGAAAAAAATGGAAAATATATTGCTAGTGGAGCAGGCTTTGGACATGGAGTTGGTATGTGTCAGTTTGGGGCAAAAGAGTTAGCACTTCAGGGCTATACATATAAGCAAATATTAGCGTATTATTTTCCAGAGTTGCACTTAAAAAAAATATATTAGATGATCAAAAAAAATATTTTACTCTTTTTTCTTTTGTGGATTCAGACTGCTTCTGGATTTGTTGTACTTATTGATCCTGGTCATGGGGGAAAAGAATTAGGGGCAGTTGGAGTATTTAAAAAGAAAAACTCTAAGGGGAAGATATATGACCATAAAGTTTATGAAAAAGATTTAACGTTAAAGGTTGCACTTTATCTTAAAAAAGAATTACAAAAAAGTTTCTCAACTTACTTAACAAGAAGTTTTGATCGTACCGTGAGTCTAGAGGAAAGAGCTGAACTTGCAGAAACTGTTAAGGCAGATGTTTTTATTTCGATACATTTTAACTCCTCTGAAGAACATAACTCTCATGGGTTTGAAACATATTATTTAGATAACCACCAAGATAAGGCCATTAAAAAAGTAGAGGCCATTGAGAATACAGGGTTAGAGGGTGAAAATAAAATAATAAATCAAATTCTTATTGACCTCGCAATTCAAAAGACGGTGCCGAATAGTAAGAAATTGGCCAATGCTATTCATGTGGCCATTGGAAAAAAGATTCAAAAATTTAAAATGAGAGATCGAGGTATAAAACCTGGATTATTTTATGTTCTTGCTCTTTCTAAAAGACCCGGAGTTCTTTTAGAAGGGGGCTTTATGTCTCAGCCGGATGAGCTTAAAAAAATTCATAAGATCTCTTTTTTAAAAAAATATGCTCTGAGTATCGCTAAAGGTATAAAAGAGTTTCAAAAAACATTACCAGAGAAAAGTTTACCTTTATTTTAGAAAAAAAAAGCGCAAGAGGAGTTAATTCTTGCGCAATTGAGAGAGAGAGAGAGTATGTGACAAATTAATGCCACAACCAAAATATAACACATTGCGCACCGTGTTCAACAAAGATATAAGCTTAATGTAAAAATTACGTAGTTAGCGGCAAGATCGTCAGGGTAGGGCGTAAATTTGCATTTAATGCATTTTTTTTTAAAATAGGAGTTTATGTGAGGTTAAATGCTTATTATCAACAAGATTCTTAAGAATATTAATGAACCAGAAAATAAGTTTCTTATTAGTTGTGGATTAAAAATTAGTTCAATTTATCTTATAATCCTATTTATTTTTTATTATTTAACCTGGATCGTAATATCATTAAATAGTATATATTTAGAATCTCAAATTCCTTCATTTACTGAAGATATAAGAAATGATTTTATTGCTCAGTCTATGACTATGCTCTTTGAGCAATTCACCATAGTACTTCTATCATTAATAATGCTTTTCTTTGCAGGAATGTATATTGGAAAAGTTCTTTTAAGACCTTTTGAGGTCATAGGAGAGTATAGTATTAGTCAAGTGGAGGGAAAAGAAACAATTTATAATGTCGATTTGTTTTCTGATTATAGATTACTAACTAATTTTAGTGATATTTTTTTTGATTATGTAAAAGGTTGCCTTGGATTAATGGAGTTAAGTGCAAGAGAAATACCAAAACATTATTTAGGTATACATAAACCCAAATTTGAGAAAGTTTTCTTTGTTCACTTTTTTGTACTTATTATCATATTATCTACTGTTTCGGGTTTATTTCTTTATAACGTTTCAACCCAAATTCATGCTGATTTGATTGATAAACTATTACATATTTTAAAGCAGGATAGTTCTAATATTGGATACTTTTTAGGGCAACAAATTGTTATTTTTGACTCCATTGTAATAACAGTAATTCTGAGTCTATTTATCAGTTACGTTCTTCTGAGTTTTCACTTGTATTCAAAAGTCTCTGGGGCCATTTTTGCCTTTTTCTCGACGATGAGAAGTTTTATGAGGGGAAGATTTTCTTCACGAGTTCACCTTGTGGGTTATGGCCATATTAGAAAAAATGGAAGGGCTTTTAATAAATTTCTAGACCATATTGAAAGACAGTGCAGTATAGATCATAATAATAGAAAATAACTAAACAAAAGGATGATTATGAAGTTGAATGTTATTATTTCAGGAGTGTTATTGCTAGGAGCAATGGCATCTTGTACACCGATTAACAAAGAAGAGCTTGGAAAGATGTTAAAAGAAAATCCAACTTTAGTAACTGATGTTATTAAAGAGAATCCAAGTGAGTTTATTGAAGCTCTTAATAATGCTGTAAAATCGGCTCAAACTGATCAAAGAAAGAAAGCAGAAGAAGCTGAAAAGAAACAACTTGAAGAAAGTTTTAATAATCCTCTAGTACCAGAGATTAGAGAGGATGATGTTATTAGGGGAACAAAAGGTGCTCCTATAACATTGGTTGAATACTCAGATTTTGAATGTCCATTTTGTTCAAGAGGTTACGAAACAGTAATGGATCTTATGGAAAAGTATGAGGGAAAAATACAATTTGTGTATAAGCACTTACCACTTAGTTTTCACCCAAATGCTATGCCTGCAGCACAGTACTATGAAGCTATTCGATTACAATCGAGAGAGAAAGCAGGTGAGTTTCATGATGAAATCTTTAAGAATTTTTCTAAAGTAAAATCAGGTGAAAAATTTTTTACAGCAATTGCTAAGAAACTAAAAGTAGATATGAAGAAGTTAGCAAAAGACTTAGAGTCAAAAGCAGTTAGCCAAAGAATCGAAGCTGACCTTGCAGAGGCGAAAAAGTTTGGTTTTCAAGGAACACCAGGATTTTTAATTAATGGAGTTCCAGTAAAAGGTGCTTACCCTGCAGATCATTTTGTTGGAATTGTAGAAGAATTAAAAAAACGTGGAAAACTTTCTCTTTAATTATTTTTTGATCATTCAGATAAATAAAAAAACCAGTCATTAATGACTGGTTTTTTTTTACGTAGTGGAAAAAGAATGTCCTGACAAGCCCTCTGGCAAAGAATTTGAGAAAATTTGATATTTTAAAAAAAAACACAGTTTTTTGTAAAAAAAATTTGCCATTTAAAAAATATCAAGCCATCATTTTTCTATAGTATTATTAACATTGACGTTAGGAGTTCTCATGAACAGAAAAGAGCTTGTAGAAGCAATTTTAAAAAACAAAGAAATTGGTCATTTAACAAAAAAAGATGCTGACCTTTTTATCAACACTATGCTTGAAACAATCAAAAAATCAGTTAAAAAAGGTGATGATGTTTCTCTAGTAGGTTTCGGTACTTTTACTAAAACTAGAAGAGCTGCAAGAACAGGTGTTAACCCTGCTACTGGTGAAAAAATCAAAATCAAAGCTAAGACTCTTCCTAAATTTAGACCAGGAAAAGCTTGGAAAGAAATGTTCTAATTTAAGCGTTAAGCTTTTATATAGAAGTAAGGGAGATCAATTTGATCTCCTTTTTTTGTTTAGTCGGCAAAAAATTCTACATCATTATTGTTTTTAACGTGCTTGAAGTCATAGTTTTGACATATTTGACTTAAAAACCATGTAAAATAGGCAATACTTTCCAAAATTATACTCTAGCTCTTGATTCTGCCATATTTGAAAGGTATAATTTTGACATACCAGTTAGAAGGAATCTAATTGGGGCTAAAAAGAATAGGAGATTCAGTAATGGCCGAAGACAATGTAGAGGATACTAAAGGAGCTGAAAGTGCATCTGGTGCAAAAAAAGAGAGCTCACAAAAGAATCCTTTAGTTGCAGTTCTATTAATTCTCAATTTATTAGCTATGGGTACAGTTGCATTTTTCCAATACAAATTTATGGAGATGGAAGCAAAGAAGCCAGATCTAGCTAAGCTTTTACAAGAAAATGGTATAAATGTTGACCCAGAAGTTGGTGCAGAGTCTCTTCCAACGGAGGACGTTAAAAAAGAGAGTCTAATTGACCTTGAGACATTTACAGTGAATCTCGCTCAAGGTGATGGGCCTAGACGTTATGTTCGCTTGAATGCTGTCTTAAAGCTTAGTGAAGAGTCTCAAGTTTCTGAAGTTGAAGCAAGGAAGCCACAGATTAGAGATACGATCATT
>CAYFHZ010000040.1:0-12444 GCA_964342535.1 uncultured Bacteriovoracaceae bacterium
CGAGGCATCAGAAAATTTTGTTTTTATTTTAGCACCAGCAAACTATGGCAGTTATAATCGCTTATAACGATATCTAGTCAAAATAGATAATGCAATAGCAACAATGCTCAAAGAAATGGCAAGTCCCCACCATAAACCTTTAACACCAACACCAGCATAAAAAGTAAAATAGATCCCACTAGGAATACCAATTAGCCAATACCCCAAGAAAACAAGTAAAAATGGAAGTTTGGTAACCCCAAGACCTCTTAACATACCAGTTAAAATAACCTGTAAAACATCTGAAAGTTGAAAAAGAGCAACTATCATAAGCAGTTGACTGCCTAAAAGAATGACATTTAGATCTTTTGTCATCCAAGATAATAGCAACTCGGGAAAAACGAGAAAACAGCTTACTGCAATAAAAATATATATGACTCCGACAATGATTCCAGACTTAATATCTTTTTTTACTTTTAGTATTTTCTTCTCACCATAGTGATGACCAATCTTAACTGATAGAGCACTCGAAAGTGAGAGTGGAATCATAAAGCTAATAGAGGCCAGTGTCATAATGATATTATTTGTGGCTGCTTCTGTAACTCCTAACCTTCCACTTAAGACGGCAACAGTACAAAAAGCTAAAACTTCAATAAAAAATAGAAAACCAACCGGCAAATTAAAAACAAATAATTTAGTAATCATTGGTAGAATCAATTTACCAAATTCATGAGTGATACACATATACCCGAAAAGTATCCCAAACATAATCACTCTTATAGTTAGACTAGCATAAGCAAGTCCGATTTCACCCATTCCTTCATATCCTAAAAAACCAAAAACAAAGAAAAAATTAAGTCCAATATTTAAAACGACACTTAAAAGAGCAATCATATTCGGTAGCATCACCTTCTCTTGGGATTGTAAATACTCTTTTAAAGATTGAAACATAATGGCAAAAGGAAAGGACCAAAGTACAACTTCTATATACTCACGAGTAGATTTGACAATTTGTCTATCTAAGTCAACTTGACCCATAAGTGGTAATAAAAATTGAGTTAAAAGGCTCACAAAGATACCAACAACAAATGCATAAGTAAGAACAGTCAGGACATGGCTTTGGGGTAAATCCCCTTTACCTCTGTGATATGCTAAAAATGGAGAAATTCCAAACATAAGTCCAAGACCAAAAAGAAAAATGGGGTTTACCAATCCATTTGCAACACCTATGGCCGCAACTGCATGAGTACTGAATTGCCCAGCAACAAGAACATCACCGGCGCCAATAAGCATTTGCCCCAGTTGTCCCAAAATTATTGGAAAAGCTAATTTAAGAAGACTTTTAACTGACTCTATCATTATTTACATACACGAGTAAGGAGGCATCTATCTAATTGCTTAATCTCTGAAGCAAGTCCCTCTACTAGATCCGCTTGAACATCAACAATTAAATAACCTACATTTTCATCAGTTCCCAAATACTGTCCTTCAATATTGGCCCCTGATGCTGATATTATTGAATTGATTTCACCAAGTACTCCTGGTTTATTAACATGAATATTAGTAATTCTTTTTGTATTTAACTTAGCAGGAGCATGAATATTTGGAAGATTTACCGAGCCCTCAGTTGTACCTGTTTTAATAAATTTATGTAAGCTTTCGGCCACTTCAACCCCAATATTATACTGAGCTTCTTCTGTACTTCCTCCAATATGAGGAGTCAAAACTGTATTAGCTAAACCTTGCAGAGGTGATTTAAACTCATCCTTATTAGAAGCAGGTTCCATAGGAAATACATCGATAGCTGCACCAGCAATATGCTCTGAGTTCAAAGCAGCTACAAGGTCTTCTATCACAACAACTGTTCCCCTACTTGCATTGATAAGATATGAGCCTTTTTTCATAAGGTTTAATTCAGTGGCTGTTATCATATTTTTTGTATCTGTTGTTTCAGGAACATGTAGTGTAACAAAATCAGACTCTTGAAGTAATTCTTTAAGAGTTTCTTTTTGAGTAGCATTACCTAAAGGAAGTTTTTTGGTGACATCATAAAAAATAACATTTAATCCAAAAGCTTCTGCTAAAACTGAAACCTGACTACCTATATGCCCATAACCTACAATTCCTAATGTTTTATTTCGAATCTCGTTGGCCCCTTTTGCAGATTTAAGCCACTTTCCTTGGTGGGCCATGGTATTTCTATCGCCAAGTTGTCTTGCCAAGACAACCATCTCTGCAAGAACGAGCTCTGCAACACTTCTGGTATTAGAATGGGGTGCATTAAATACAGCTATTCCACACTCTTTAGCAGCTTGTAAGTCGACTTGATTTGTTCCAATACAAAAACAACCTATGGCCACAAGATGAGAACTATCTTTTAAAATATCCTTAGTTAACTTTGTTTTGGATCTAATACCTAAAACATCATATTGAGCAAATAGATCTTTCATGTCAGTTGGCTCAGGAGAATAATCGAGTAAATCAACTTCATGTCCCAGACTTTGCAATCTTTCAAGCGCTACTTGATGGATACTTTCGAGTAATAATATTCTCATGTTTAATCCTTTTAAATATTAAAAAAAAAAGGCCCTACTTAACAAAGAAAGGGCCAAATCAAATTAAATATAAATCATTATTTTAAGCTTGGTAATTATCTTCATAATCTTTTTGACTTAAACGTAAAATTTCTAAAGCTTCTTCACGGCCATAAATATCAGTTATTTCACATTTAGGTTTTTCACCCTCAGCAGGAATTTGCTTATAAGTTAAAAAATAGTGTTTTAATCTATTAATGACAAGTTCAGGACAATCTTTAATGTCTTTGATATTACCGTATACAGCATCATCTTTTAGGACAGCAACGATCTTGTCATCAACTTCACTATCATCAATCATTCTAAGTCCACCAATAGGAATAGCTTCTAATAAAAGATCTCCATGACGAATATCTTTTTCTGTTAAAACACAGATATCAACAGGATCTTCATCCCCAACAAGATCATCTCTTTTTAAAACATTATTAGTATAATCAGCTAAATGTTTAGCAGAGTAGGTTTGTGGAATAAATCCATATAAACTAGGCACAATATTAGAAAATTTTTGTGGCCGATCAACTTTAAGGTAACCTGTTTTTTTATCTAATTCATACTTTACTGTATCACCAGGAACAATCTCAATAAAAACATTAAGAATATTTTCTGCTTTATTTTCCCAAGTAGGGATACCGTGCCACGGATGTGGCTTAAATGAATCTACTTTCATCTTCACACCTTTTTAAATTAATTTTGTCACTGATTATGTATCAAGAAAAAGGAATTGAAAATCTTTAATATCTACTTTTAGCCAATTTCCACTGAGATTTGAATCATAAAAAAACGAATAAGGGCCATGCTTGTCACAAAAGGCATTCAATTTATTAACAATATGCTCCACAAAACGTCCGTGAGAGTTAACACATTGCACCTTTAGTTGTTTAGCGATATGGGAACTAATGATCGGATAATGAGTACAACCCAAAATTAAGATATCTAATTTCTTACTTTTCAATGGGGCCAGCTCTAAATTAATTTCTGGCAACACAAATTCAAAATTTTTTGTTTTTAATGATTCAATTATCATCGCAAGATGCTTTAAAGGATATACTTTTATTAAGTTTTCTGGATCAACTCTTTGCTGTAAATTTTTAAACCGAAGAGAATCAAAGGTTGCCTGAGTAAGTATAAGGCCAGTATTTTTTCCATGAGCTGATAAATCTTTATTTAGATAATTTATATATGGTTCAATTCCAAAAAATTCTATTTCATCGAATTTTTCTCGTAAGCGATCTATCGTTTTAGCAGTTAATGTATTACAGGCCAATATAATTTTAGTAACATGAACTTGCTTCAATTGATTTACCATTGCCACTGTTCGATCAAACATAAAATTTTGGGATTTGTTACCATAAGGAACATTATCTTCATCAGATATATAATAAATTTGGTATGAACTTATTTTTGATATCAGCTCTTTAAGGATACTAAGTCCTCCTATTCCTGAATCAATTATACCTAAGGATTTTTGCATAAATATTTTATTAACACAAAATCAATTACAAGTCATTAAAATCCAAAAACAAACCTACTGGCTTTTAATAAAAGACTACAGAGATTTAAGTACGAAGTTATTTATTTCATCCTTAATGTCTGAAAATGAAAGAGGTTTTGAAAAAAATTTCATGTCATGCCAGTCATAAGAAACATCTAAACAAAGATTAGGACTCGTAGCTGTCATAAAATTAAATCTTATATCTGGACGAATTTCTTTTATTTTTCGTAGAAACATCATCCCGTCCATATTCGGCATAATAATATCAGAAAATATCATTATATCTCCGTGAAGATTACTATCTAACATATAATCAAAACATTCAGAGGCATCATAAAAATTAATAATTTCATAGCCATGATTAACACTATCTTTTCCTAAAGCGAGCTTTATGATTTCATGTAACTGTACTTCATCATCTACAAATATAATCTTTGGAGTGTCTTGAGTCTTCTCTTTCATTTGTAACATAAATTTCCCCTAAAACTTCCTATAACAACTATAGATGAAATGGAGTAACTCTCAAATTAATAAACGCTTAATTAAAACAAAATAAATCTTAATATAATTTTTGTACAATAAGCTGCAGGAGTAATTTGAAGTGTCTAATTCTGGTATAACAAGCGTGACCTAAAATTGTTCTAAAAAAATTTGGACAATATGCGTCATCGCCATAATCAATCAATAAATGTACCCCCAAATTATGTAATCTATTTTTTTTTGATAAACCATCTTTAAGCTCAGCTAAACGACCACTTTCACCTAAATGATCGGCAAGAATATCATTGAATTTTTGCTCTTTTTTTGATGGTGGTTTTATATCTGAACCAGCAACTCCCCATTGTTGGACATAATCACCGTGCTTAGTAAAGATTGCCCCTGAAAAATCACCTCCATAGATCGTATTATTACGATGATTTATAAAATGAATAAGTCTCATATTATCCAAAGAATACCATTGATATCTGGCAGGAGCGCCTAATGTAACAATATCAAGAGAGATTTTATTTAATTTTTTTACTATACTTAGGTAATTCTCAATCTCAGTTTTTTCAAATTCTAGTTTTGTTAAGATTTCATTTAACTCTGAGGGGTTGGCCATAAAACGCGTTAAAAGAGCGAAAATTTGTCCTCCATGACTGTGTCCAATAAGAAGAGCTTTTGATTTTTTTTCAAGAGAATCAAGCTTTAACATAAGAGTTAAACAACCACGTACCCTGGCCATATGATGATTACCTGATGACCAAAAAACTAAATGAGGATTAATTTTTGCCTGCCCCATTGAAAAAACTAAACTTAAATGTTCTTGAGTGAAATTCCCTAGATCACGTGCAAAAAAATCTTGGCTTTTTTTAAGATAAGATTTCAACTTACTTTCGATAAAATGAAATTTTTTTGGAAGAACATTTCCAAGTAGAGAAACAATATCAAAAGGGTCATCACCAACAAAAGTACCATGTACAAAAAATATATCTGTTACATTGGCCTTAATCATTTTCTGTCCATAAAATGCTAAATCTTCCAGGTCTGGATTAAATTCCTTTTCTAACACATAGTCTTTAGTGATATATTCCACTTCTGCATGTGGTAAGATTTTGTTTTTCTTTTTTAAAAAGAACTTGCTTAATAAAATTACAAAAATAAAAATGAGAACAATAAAAATCAAAATATAAAACATGAAGTTTTAATCCAAAGAATATTGTTTTTTGAAAAGAATCGCTCTACGCAGAAGCTCTCTATAATTAAACCTCTTGGACTCATCAAGTTTTCCTTCGTAGAAACGCTCAATCCTCCATAAAGCAATAGAAAGAAATCCTATAATAATTGCAGTATACAGATATTCACTTTCCAAATGAGTCATTTTTCTTCTTTCCAAATAACCTTCTAAAAATGCCTTCATCAGTCCCTCATCAACTTTATCTCCGTCCAAACATGAACCACTTATCGCAATACCGACATCAAGTATAAAGCGTCCCACCCCGGCTTGTTCAAAATCAATAAGGGTAATGATTTTTCCTTCATTAAAAAGAGAATTATCGTAATAGAGATCACCATGGATAATTCCTGCAGGTAAAAAATCATAAGGTAAATCTTCAAGTCCTTTAGGAAATAGATTGTTGTATACTTCTTTAAAATCATCAGGGCACTTATTTGAGAGACAAAACTCAGCGATGCTCAGTCCATTATGGCCAACAACTTCATGCTGTCTGATACTTTGTAAGTCATCTTTATGGATATCTATACTATGAAGCAGTCCTAGGCTCATCCCAAGTTGTTTAATACTACTTTGCGAAACAATAGGAGGAAGTCCAGGCACGAAATGAAAAACGACACCATAATAATCACCATGAGTATATATAGGCTTACCCATTATTGTTTCAAGAGGCGGTATGGCGAAAGAAAAATTGTACTTTTTAAGAGTCAGCAGTATTTGTTGTTCATTTTCTAATTGCTTTATCGTTTTATCATTAGATATTTTAAGCAAAAGAAATGAACCAGACTTTAACTTAACTTTAAAATTCGAATTAGAAATACCCTGAGTAGTAGCTGAAAATTCTACAGCTTGATCGACTTGATAATGCTTCAAAATATCATTTACATCTTCAATAGTAATATTTGAATATACGCCCATTAATCATTAACTTTAATTGTAAATTCGTTTCCTTGACCGATAATAGATAGATTTTCTTTTTCTTTAAGGTTAATTTGAATCTCAATTTGATCCAGTCCCTTATAAATACTTCCCCATGATTTCAAAGTACCTTTAGGAAAAGATTTTACAAGTCCACTATTTTTTTCCATTGACCAAAACCAATCAAGTTCTGCTAAGCATACAAGGTAAGGATAAGACTCTACTTCATCCATAATTTGTAAAAAATGAGGAAAACTCTTACCATACTCATCAGAAGATGCACTTTGTAATGGATTATATTTAAAATACTCATGCACTAGTTTATTGAAATTGTCCTCGCCTACCAGCTTATACAAAACTAGAAATCTCTCTTTTAAAATATCTATAATTTTTTGAAATGCCTGGTTGTTTACAACTTCTTGTTTTTCAAGATCTTCATCAAAAAGAGTATGAAAATGCTTTAAATTTTCACGTTTGATAATTTGTTGCGATAATTGATCATAAGATTGTGCCATAGTGCATTCCTTTGCAGTTATATCTCTTATTTTATTATTAAATAAATTTTATTAGTCGTCAAAAATATACAACGAAATATTAAATATTTAGCTAAGTTAAGTTTTTTTATTTTCATATTTAAAGATATAAGCAAGAAGAGTACTCAGACATTCAACTGAATCCATTTAGTTAAATGACTAAAAGACTTGATATAATCTTTTTTGCAACGTTTTTGAGGCAGCAAAACCGGTAAATTTTAGAATTTTCCCTAAATTTGGCCAGGAAAAGTTTTAATATTAGAATCATTTTATGAAAAACTTACTACTGATATTTAATGTTTTATTATTAGCATCATGCTCCCCACTAGTTGAGTTCAATCAAGAAAATCGACTTAAGATTGCTCAATCACTTATTAACCAGAAGCATGAACTCATTGTAGAGTCTTTTAATGCGCAAAGTTCTTCTGAGGCCATTATTGCAGCTGATCTTTATGCCATAAGAAAATGTGCAAAACTAGGAAAAATTCCAAAAATAGAATCTAGAAAAATAACTCCTAAATATGAAAGTACAAATAAAAAAATATCACAAAGTTATCACTGTATAAATGGTAATGAAATTTTAAAGAAAAGAGTTGCTGGTTTAAAAAACTTTCACTGTAGATTTAACAAAAAAAGAGAAGAGTTATTTTCTCTCTGTAAGACAGGAGATAGTTAGGATTTTTTCTTTCTTTTCTCTAATTCTTTTTTCATGTTTTCTTGGTATTGTTTCAAAACATCAGGCTCAATATCTGTTGGCTCCATCTTTCTAATGGACTGTCTCATATTTTTATACTGCTTACACTCGTGTTGTGCGCCATCATTTTCAACGGGGATATTTTTACGACCATCTTTCATCCAAGTTATTTCAGTGTCACAGTATCGACATCGACTCACATCTACTCCTTATGCAGCATTATTTAAGGAATTATGTTCCTTAGCATGATTAGCGTATTTAGTATCAATTCCCATAATATGTGTAAATAGCCAATTTTTCAAGAAACTTGCAAGGCGTCCTTTTTCAATTTTTCCGGCCTTAAACTGTTCTTCAAACTTTAAAAGAGTATTGATTAAATTGACATGTACTTTTTTATGAGAGTCTAGCGCAGGATATTGAATTTGCTCCATATATTTTTCTTCATGAGTAAAATGATGTACCGTATATTCTTTTAACTCTGTAAATGACGAGAGCATTTTATCTAGTACATTCAAATTCATTGCCTCAATGAGATCATTAATTCTTTTTAAAATCTCAATATGTTCTTCATCCATTTGATGGATCCCTATGGCATATTTCTGGTCCCATAAAATTGGCTCAATAAATAAATTAGAGACACCAACCGCATTTTCATAAGCAACAAAATCGTCTTGAAATGAATCAACAGAGTCCGAGAGAACATGTGCTAGATTACTCGTTTGTCCTATAACTAAAATATTTCTCTGAACAGTTTCATTAACCAAATGAATCGCATCCCTTAACTCTTCAACTCCCTTGGCCTGTTCAACTGAGGCAACTTCTATATCTTTAACTTGTTCTACGATAGTAGATACCCTACTTTCAACCTGACCAAACTGATTTCTAAAATCATTGAGTATAATGCCACTTTGTTTTTGTTGAGATTTAATGGCTTCTTTAAGTTGAGATGCTCCCACTTCAATATCATTGAGTATACTCTTAACTTTTTTATCAGTTGTTTCTAGGGTTGTTTGTATACTTAAGGCACTTTCACCACTCATATTAGCAAGATTACCAATTTCTTCAGCAACAACAGAGAACCCCTTACCATGCTCTCCAGCTCTAGCAGCTTCAACTGAAGCATTAAAAGACAAGAGCTTAGTTTGAAAAACGATATCATTTATCATACTTGTTTTTGTAACAACTTCATTAAATTGCCCGGTCAAATCACTAAGCATTTGGGATGTCCCATCTAACAAATCCATCACACTTTCATTTTGACTTTCAAAAAGTTGAAAATTTTGAACTAATTTATCTGTGGCCTTAACTGATGCTTCAATAATATTATCTATTTCTTTAACACTTGCTGATACTTGTGCTATGTTTTCAGTATTTCTAGTAACCATTGAACTAATTTCATTACTGGCCGTACCTGTTTCAACAATGGCACTTGCTTGGTCTTCAGTTGCTGCTTGAACTTGATCACATGAACTTAAAACCTGCTCGCTTGTTCCCATAAGGCCACTCACAAATTGTTTTAGTTTTAAATTAAATGCATTATCATGGGACTTAAAAAGTTTTCTAGTAAAAAAGAAAAGTTGAAATATAAAAACACCTGCAAAAATATATTTATATGGTTGATCTACAAAAAGTGAAGCCCCATAATTAAATAGCAAAAAACTTGGTTCAACCATTGATTTAAAATATTTAAACATTACTTTTTCCTTATATTAATGAGTCTACGAATATTATCGACAGAAAAAGTTCAAACATTTAATAAGTTATTTCTAAAAAAAATCCTTTCCCATTAAAGTTTTCCTACCATCCTTTTTTGCTTTGTAAATTGCGTCAACACACTTCTCTCTTACTATATCCGAAAGTACAGAACTTACATCTGCTGATGTATTAAGTTCTGAATAATCTTTAACAAATTGCTTCAATTTTGAAACAACAATTAATATTTCATTATTAGTTGAATTATTTTGCTCAACGACACCAGTGCCTGACTTAGCAGCTCGGACAATTCGCACACTTCCTTTAACATTATCTTGCTCCTTGGACTCTAACTCTGATGGAGACATAAAATCTTCTGCCCATGCTGACTTATGTGACATTATTGATCTATGAACATCCCAACATTCTACAGAGCAAAACTGGGCAGGTGATCTTTTTTTATCACAAGAACTAATAGAGCACTTATAGTACTTAGAAGAATAAGAAATTTCACTTTTACAAACAATACATTTACGCCAAAAACTCATATTTACCTCGCTATTTATATTATATTGTAAGATCGTTTTAGAAAAAAGTGGTACTCAATTTATTTTTTTTACGGTTCAATATTTAAAATTTATTATTTTTCTATCTTTCAGGGAGGAAGAGATGACAAAAATCAAAAATATACTACTAATAGTAGCTCTACTAGTAACAAATTCAGCAATAACTTGTGATGAATTAGGACTTTCAGGTTTTATGCCTGAAAATGATCTTCATATTTCTGTAGATAACAAATTTCGAAGTGATATGACTGAAGAAAGATTTAATGAAATTATTGATAAAGTTGACCAACACTATGCCCCAATTGTTAAAAATTTAGGAGGGAAGCTTAAGTGGAACAGAAAGTGGACAGATGGTACTGTTAACGCATCCGCACAGAGATTTCTCAGTACATATGTTGTTAATATGTATGGTGGTCTTGCAAGACATGAACTCGTAACTGACGATGCTTTTGCAATGGTAGTATGTCATGAGTTAGGACACCATTTAGGTGGAGCTCCAAAAACAGGAGGAATCTTCTTGAAATGGGCTTCCAATGAAGGACAATCTGATTACTTTGCATCACTTAAATGTATGAGAAGAGTATTCGAATCAGAGAATAACCAAAAAATAGTTGCAAAGATGAATATTCCTGCAATCGTTACTACAAAATGTCAGCAAAACTATACTCAAGATAATGAAGTAGCATTATGTGAAAGAATAGCAATGGCCGGACAGAGTTTAGCAAAGCTTCTAGGTTCACTAAGAGGGACAACGAATCTTCAATTTGATACACCGGACGAGAATGTTGTGTCTTCAATGTTTAACGCTCACCCAGCTGCTCAATGTCGTCTTGATACTTATTTTCAAGGTGCAATTTGTGACAAAAGGATATCTGATGAATTAGATAATAAAGATCCACTTGCTGGAACTTGTAATCGTTCTCAAGGATACAATGATGGTGTAAGACCATTATGTTGGTTTAAACCAGAATAAAACTACTCAAAAATATAATGACCTAGAATTTTTTCTAGGTCATTCATCACTACATATTAATAAATATGGCCATTACTATAGACACTAAATTATTCTTTTGTTCATATAAGTCTCATAATTTCAGTTAAACGTTCTTATAAAAGCATTATTTTTTCTGAAAATACTTTGCTTTATACTAAAAAAATGTATTCATCCTGAGGATGAACGTTATGAGCATAAACAGCACGGAAATTAATTTAAAAGGTGTTAGCTGTGCATTAAAAAATAAAAACTGCCAATTAACAAGACGTGAATACAGATGTGTCTAAGTTAATCATATCAAACTGCAGATGAATATCTGCAGTTTTTTTCTTGAATTTTAAAGAATAATCTACGATAAGAAGATATGAATCTAAAACTTAATGAAATGAACTTAAAAGACCTTAGAGGTCTTCGTATAAAATTAAATAACCGCATCAACTCCCTTAAAAGCTTTGGAAAACCAAAAGAATTACAAAAAAGCCATCTTTTATTTGGACTAGAACTAGGCGAATGTGAACAATTACTTCATGAAGTCAAAAGAGCAGAAAGAGAACTCAAGTGAGTAAATACCTCATTATTCAGATCCGTGAAAATACCCAGATTAAAGCAGAAGAGTTCTCATCTTTTATTAGATATTCAAATGCACCTAAAGAACACTTTTACTCTTACGACCTCTTTAAAGACCCACCTCTAGAAAAAAGTATTATAAATAATTATGATGCCATTTTCATAGGAGGAGCATCAGATGCATCTGTCTTAAAACCAGAAATATATCATTTTGTGCCCAATCTTATTGAATTTATAAAAGAGTGTGTAGAAAAGAAAATTCCAACTTTTGCCTCTTGTTTCGGATTTCAAGCCGCAGTTTTGGCCCTTGATGGAGAAATAATTCATCAAACCATTGATTATGAAATGGGCACCTACCCTATCTCTTTAACTAATAAAGCAAAGCAAGATCTTTTATTTAAAGATACTCCAGATGGTTTCTATGGGGTGAGTGTCCATAAAGAAAAAGCAGTAACTCTTCCTGAGACATGTGAGAAAATTGCATATACGAAAAATTGTATCCATGCCTTCAAAGTAAAGAATTGTCCTTTTTACGCATTTCAATTTCATCCAGAGCTTGATAAACAAACCTTAGTAGACAGACTTGCTTTCTATAAAGATCAATACACTGACAATCAAGAACATTACCAGCAAATAATCGATTCTGTTGTCGAAACTCCAGAGTCTAATAATTTAGTTCAAAAATTTATTGAAAGAATCGT
>CAYFHZ010000041.1:0-12378 GCA_964342535.1 uncultured Bacteriovoracaceae bacterium
AGTAATAACGTGATGAGAATAGATAAAGATGATACTAAGAATATATTTTTCTTAATTTCATCAGATTTTTCGTTCTCTAATAATTTCTTCATAAGTTGTCTCGTATAGTTTTGCAATCTCCTCTAAACTAGTATTTGGAGATACGTAAATAGGATCTTTAAAGTTTGTTTCAATTTTTACTGCATTTTTATCTTTGGTTTTACTTGTAAAAAAGCAAACACGCTGATCTTTTTTAATATTTTTTTGTAAATTCAGTAATGTGTATTCGCTTTCTCTACTCCCAAGGTGTAACGCTGGAATGTTAGGTTTTTCTAAGTAAAAAGCAATCTTGGATGTAATTTGATAATTATCACCAACGAGCGTCCTACCTCCACACACTAGCAATAGTTCTGGAATACGATCATTTTTCCACCCTACGATTTCATTTATTCTATTGTCACTTGGATTAAACTCCAAGAAATCTTTAGGCACAATAAGTGGTAAACGAGTTAGAAATAAAAAGAAAAAAGATGGTATCGAAAACCACCATAAATACTTTGTAAGTTGATCAGCATAATAAGAACTGAGAATAAAAAGAGAAATTGCAGCAGTTATTGTCCAATTTGCTTCTATTTGATTTCTAAAAGACATTATAAATAAAAATACTAAAAATCCATATGAGTTAAACCAAAGTACTCTTTTAAAAGGATCTTGAATTTTTTTAAGTCTAATATTTTTTAAAAATATTAAGAAATTCAAAAATCCCATTAATAACCATTGGCCAAAAACATAATCTGCAATATTAGAAATACTAAAGTGTTTTTCCCTACGACCAGTTAAATGAAATTTAAATGTTAAAAAATCATGCTGATATTGCCAATACAAATGCGGCAGATATAAAACAATAACAAGAAACGCTGTTAACCAAAAAGTTTTTTCTTTAATAAGCTTAGGTAATGCTATTACAGTTAATAAGACAACTAATAAGCCATGGTACTTACTATAAAACATAAGCGAAATTGATAAGGCCAAGAAGATAGAGTTTACAACTGTTTTATCCTCTAAATATTTTTTTAATAAATAGAAATAAAGCGTTGCGAATAACATTAATCCAGCATCTGGCAGGGCAAATAAACCAGTTAATCCAATAAGTGGAAACATAAACAATAAAAATAAAAATAGTATTTTGTTTTTTATATGTCCGGTTAACTTCCACAAAATAACAATCGTGCCAATGAGTGATAATTGTGAAAAAAATCTAGTTCCCATTTCAGATCTAGGTAGTAACAGATTTCCTAATTTTATGCCCCATGCTACCATTGGTGGATGATCAAAATAGCCGAAATTTAAATTTTGTGAATATAGCCAGTAGTATGCTTCGTCATAAGACAATTCTAGGCCCATAGCAATTAAAAGCTGAAAAAGACAAAATAGAGCTATAAAAGCATAAATAAATCTACTACTTAATTGAAAATTAATTGTTTTTACCATAGTTATATCCGCTGTAACATTTTATAATACTCATATGAATAATAATAGTCATTATAGTAGAAAACCTATCACCTTTGAGTTTTTCAAGAACTTGACGATTTATTATTTTAGCTTAGCAGCCCTTGTAACCACTGCTCAAATAGTATTTGAATACTACAAAACTAAAGACTCTATTGAGCTGTCCATTAAAGAGGTAGTACATAATTTTAGTGACTCTCTCAGTAATTCCTTATGGGAATTTAATGAAGTTCAGACGAACACAATTCTAGCCGGAATTTATCAATCACCTTATGTAACTGAAATTACTTTACTCGATGCTGATGATAAAGTTCTTTTTTCTAAAAAAGTTGAGCATGAAAATAACAGAAAACTTGGTATTTTTAATAAGATCTTACCAATTGATTCTAATTCTTATAATTTGACCCTTTTTAAAGATTCGTCAGAAAGTAGCTCAATCAAAGTTGGAACCATCTCTGTTTTTACAAGTAATACTATTATATTTGATCAAATCTCAGGGATAATCTACTATGTTCTTTTCAATTCAATAATAAAGACTATAGGTCTATGGCTTATCATCCTACTACTTTTGAAGCGAAAAGTTCGAGATCCAATTTTGACATTAGTAGATGACATTAAAAATATTAATCCCAAGAACCCTACTACTATTGAAGTTTCTAAAGACGACAATGTATCAGAGATATCTGATATTATTATAAATTTTAACAATCTTTCAACTGAACTAAAAAAATATAAAGATATCCTTGAAGCTATTATTGAAAACAAAACAGAATTATTAGAAGAGCGTAACGAAGAGGTACAATCCCTCTTGCTTAAGCTTAAAGATGCTCAAGATCGTATTATTGATCAAGAAAAAATGAGTTCCCTTGGGCTCGTTTCAGCTGGAATTGCTCACGAACTTCGCAACCCTTTAAATTTATCAAAAAACTCCATCGTCATTTTACAAGATGTATTAGAGAAAAATTATTATACAGATAATGTTCAACAACTTTTAAAAATTGTTCTTGATAACAATACAAGAATGGAAACCATTATTACGAACATGCTTTTACAGGGCAAAAAGTCTGATGAGTGCCCTTCTCTTATCAATTTAAACTCCTTTGTTACAATAAATGCTAAAGCAATACAAAAAAGTCTTCGAACTAAAAGTAGCGAACAATGTCAGATTGAAATACTTATTCCAAAATCTATTCATATCAATATTTTTCCACACGACTTTGGGCGACTTCTTTTAAATGTATTTGAAAATGCCTTCTATGCCATAAATGAAAAATTTAATATAAATGAATTCAAACCAAAACTCACTGTTTCAATCCTCTCTGAAACAAGTGATATAATTAAAATATCAATCAGAGATAACGGAACGGGAATTTCTCCAGATATAAAAAAGAAAATATTAGAACCTTTTTATACCACTAAGCCACCAGGCGAAGGTACAGGTCTTGGACTTTACTTAAGTTATGATGTTGCAAAGCAACACGGTGGCCATATGGAAATTAACTCCATAAAGGGTGAATTCACAGAAGTCATAATTTCTCTTTCTAAATTACTTAATAAAAAATTTGAGGAAAGTAGCCAGGTAAATCATTGATTAAAATGGCACACCCTGAGAGATTCGAACTCCCGATCTTCTGATCCGTAGTCAGACGCCTTATCCAGCTGGGCCAAGGGTGCGCAAAATTCTTTTATAATTTTGTGATAATTTAACAAAGTTTTTCTTATAAATCAAAAGGTACGTAGTAATTTTTACTACTGTTTAAAGAAGTTCATTGGCTGCTTAACATCAACTAAGCCTCCACCTTTAGGCTTAGGAAAACTAATTAAATTCACAACTTTCTTTAAGCAATTGACGCCACTTTTAGTAAAGTTTTGACCTTTTTTCTTTACTCCAACATTAACACCCTTACCCTTAGCATTAATTTGAAATTCGAGGTCAAATACACCTGCCACCTTAGGATTAATAACAAGTTCTCTTTGGTAGCAATGTCTAAATTGCGGTATATATTCTCTCATAATCTTTCTTATTAATTCAGGATCAAGTGCACCAAGAATTTTAGTATTTGCTTCTAGATATGCTGTTTGCGTATCTGTTTTTCCAGAAAGCCCTTGAGTTCCAATGGCCCCTGCCTTTCCAGCAATTTTACCAGCAGTAAATCGAGATATTTTACTATTAGTTTTCCCAATTTTTGAGGTATTAAAATTTGATCCAGTTGCTTCCGCTGATTTTATGCTTGATGCCATATCCAGCGATTTAGAATTTGATTTCTTTAGGTTTGTATCTTCCGCTTTTGTAACTAATGATTTCATTTTTCGACCAAAACCAAAAGAGAACTTCTTTTTAGCTTTAGGTGTTTTTACAGGACTTTTCTTAGCAACAACGGCTTTTACTGGTGTCACAGCAACATCTGGAAGCACCTTCTTAACTGGTGCGATTTTTTTGACTTTTGGTGGCTTGACAGTTTTTTTGGTGATCATTTCATTTGCCTTAGGAGCTTCAGGCTTAATCTCTGGCTTTTTCGCAACTATTTTTTCCGTTTCAGGAGGTACCACTTCTTGAGGTTTTTCAATTTCCACTTCACTTTTCGCAACTTCTTGTGAAGGAGGAGTAGGAGTTTTATCTAATTTTTCAACCTGCTTACGTTTAAGTATCACAACTAGATCTTTCTTCTTTTCCTGCTGAACTTCTTTATCAAACAAAAGTACTGAAAATATAAATAAAAATGCAAATGACCAACTAATGGCCAATGTCTTTAAAAGCTTATCTTCCACATCAAATATTTGAGCTTTCTTAATTTTAGCCGGTGTCTCACATATAGATAAAACTATTTGAGATTCATCTTTAGTGAAGATTAGTTTTTCACCAAATAAAAGTCTATTTGTATTTTCTTCAAGTTGTATAAATTCATCTCCAATAGATTTATGCACGCTATGTCCAACTGGAGTTACAACATAGAAAGCATTATCTTTAATAAAAATAAACTCATCTTTTGAAGAAGCGGCATCGAATGCCGTAAAATAATTTTTGCGGTCTATCCGATTAGATAAAAATATTCTCTTTTGTGAAAGCGAAAAATACTTTTCATTCAGTGTAGTACCATTATTCATATAAACAGCATGAATACTTTGTGAATTTGATTTTTTGTGTATATCAGGAGTTGGTACTTTGACGATTGAATCATCTTCTAAATTTATATAGTCTTTAAAACTAAGACTTTTATCTGCATAAGACTCCGATTGATTAATCGAAACTTCTACTTTATCGAATACGATATTAAAGTTTATTATATCATCAAGAGATACCTCATCACTACCTTCTGACTGGGTATTAAGAGGTGTATGAGTTTTTTTAATAGTAGGTTCTTTAAGAGGCTTAGTGCTATCTAACATTATAGATGTTGAAACAGGTGAACTTTCAGGTAAGATCGTATTTACATCAGAGATAGGAGTTGTTGGTAGTTTTTTTTCTTCACTAAAATCTTTAAATTCAGGAAGATGGTGTGTCGACGTGTCGTTTAAATTATCTTTTCGTTCAGTTATAGATAATTCAAAGTTAAACTTATCTAAATGAAAATTAGTACTTTTTCTAAACTTTGCAGAACCATACGATTTATCATTTATCAGTAGTGAAAAATTTTTATCAAAAATTTTGACGATTACGAATTCGGCCTCTCGTTGAATAATGGCCTTAATCTCTGGTCCCTCACCCATAAGAAATAAATGACAAGCAGGAGCTGAACCAATTATTACCGGACCATCAGATAAATTATATGATAGTTCTGCGTCACCACTTTTAACATGAATTTCATAACTAAGTTTAACCATACTAAATCTTAAGTTCTTGCAGAAGATTCATCTTAAATTTTTCGAAGTAAATATTATCACTTTCAATATTATCTAAGATTCCCTCTTCCTTGATTTTCCTCTTACCTTCTTCAGATCCTAATTTTAAGGCAACTTCTAAAAGGCTTTTTCCTAAGAACTTGTCGTCTATACGGGGTAAAACTTTATCGTGTAAAGCTTTTAACTCTCTCAAATAGTAATAATTTACCCCTATAAAATACTGTACAAAATTACTTTTTGGGTATTTTTTGGCCAAGTCATTAAATTTTTTAATACTTTGCTTATATTCTCCATCACTTAGCTCAAGTATACCTAATTGAAATAATGATAAACTTTTTGGGTCATCCAATTTTCTAGCAGAATTAAAATAAGACTCAGCAATTTCTCTTTGATTCATTTTTAAATATATATTTCCTAAACTATAATTTACATCGGCCAATAATTTTGTATCTCGAGTTCCGGATGACTCTACTAATTCGTAGTAAAGTATGGAACGTTCAAAGTCATCAATATAATTAAAACAATTTCCTAACTGAAACCAGATCTTTGCTTTACCTTTTGATTTTGCGACATAAAGATCTTCCTTAGCTTTTTGAACTGTTTGCTCCCATTTTCCGGGACAATTATTTTTATTCGCTTCTATAAACAGTACATCTCCACTTGAGGTATCTTTTTCAATCTTTTCTATATTTCTGAATAAAATATCTCTTTGCTCGTAGCTAAGTTCTGAAGATCCATTATTCTTAGTTGAAGCACAACTGAGAAGTGAGAAAATAACAATTGTATATACTAATTTATCCATAGAGGTATTGTCCCAAAATCTGATGTCATCGGTTTTGTGAGTATATCATGTTTATATATTGTTGCTTGAATTCCATCTGATGCATTTGATATTGTTTTATAGTAAAGAGATCTAAATTCAATTAACTGTTGATCAAAATATTTAGAAAAATTTGTCATTTCTTCAGTCATTGCTGACTCAAGTTCTGGATTTTTGCTTACTGGTATAAAGTTACGAACACTCTCAATTGTATTCTCAAATTTATGTATTGCACTTGCAAGAGCGAATGGGAGTAAATTAACATCTGTATTCGCTGCAATAAATTGAAATACTGACACAATTTTTTCAACGTCTTTTGCAACTCTAGCACCATAATCACCAAACTGTTTCTCAGTAATCACGTCACCTTTAGGGGCTGCAGGCATTGTAAAGTTCTGAATTTGTAGAGATTTTTTTAAGCTTTTCAGCTTATCATATAATTTATTTCTCAATGTTAGAAATTGAATTTTTGAAACCCAATTTTCAATCTTATCCAGGTCAAGACTTTTATAAAACATCTTATAAAATCTTTTTTCAATAATTGTATTTATAATTTCTCTTTTCTGTACATCTTTATAAAATTCTAAATACAGAGGATTTACAAAGCTTTGATCTTTTAAGGTTAAATATTTAAATACTAGATTTTTTTCTGATTCTGTTCTTGCAACTTGATAGTCTTTTTTAAGATCTTTAGACTGTGATAATCTTACTCTAAACAGTAAACTTTTTTGGCCTGGTTTAAGTGTTATTTGCTTGTCATTATCTAGCTGTTGTAAATTCTTCCAACACAAGTCTTGAACATCAGCATCACAAACTCTTTGTGCATAAAAAAGAATTTCTTCTTCATACTTAGATTTATACATTTTGTTATAAAATTTAAGGGCAATTTCCAAGGAAGTTGTTAGACCATTTATTTCACGAGATTTCTCTTCATAGAACATTTTTTTTCTTATGGCATCAACACGCAACTGGTATGTATTTTTTTTGTCATCATAGATACTATAGAAACCTGATATAGCACCTTTTATATCGCCTTTTTTTGCCATTGATTCATATTTACTAAAGTAAATCTCTGTTATAACCAATGCAACTTTATCCCCTTCTTTTTTGTTGAATCCTAAAAATCCTTTTTCAACATAACTCTTGAGTTTAGTTAAAGCATTAATATTTTTTTTATCTATATAGGAATTCAATATTACTCGATAGTAATCCCTCTGTATTTGTTGTTGAGTAGGATAGTTTTGGTTAAAGTCACTTAGTACTTTTAACATTTTCACTGTTTTACCCGTTTTTTGGTAATAACTTAAAAGTCTTTGATATACGATATTTGACTTTGGTCCTTTTGGGTAAACTTCTAAATACGCATTAAATGAGAAGAGAAGTATTTTTGCCATCGGCCGTTTATCATTCTCTAGAGATTTAAATAATCCATCAAATGATTTAGAAAGGTAGACATTATCCTTATCGATTTTCTTCTGCTTTTTATATTGATTGATTCCATAGGCGTATACAAGAGCCGCTCTTTTATAATTTCGTATAGAAAAATATGTTTCTGCTTCATAGAACGAATATTCAATTGTATTGCCTGGATCGATAAACTTCAAAACACTGAAGTTATAAGCAACATACTGGATGTACTTATCTTTTCTCTTTTCATTAATCATATTTGATGATTTAACTAATTCTTGTAAATATCCCGTATATCCTTTTATATTTTTTACTAAATCCTCTTTTATCTCATTAGTAACTTTCTCTTTTCTCATGCGTTTATTAAGTTTTTTAAACTGCCCAAATTCGTATTGAACCTTACTAAATAACTTTAAACCACGATAATAAATGACTTTATCTCTTAATAACTGAAACTCCTCTTCTAGAGTTAAGTCGAGTTTACTTGCTGCTTCAAGGGAAAGATGTACACTACGTTTATCACCACTTTCAAATATATATTTTGAATATTTCAACAAATTACTAAGGTTGATAAGATTATTTTCATTTAGAAATATTAAGCCTTGTTTTGTCTTTTTGGCATAAGCGAAAAAAAGTAGCAATGAATCTACTAATTGATCACCAAGTTCATAATATTTACCTGTTTTTTCAAGTTTCCATGCATTAATTATGTAATTTAGTGCTTTATTAATTTTTTCAGATTTCAAGTAACTCCAGCTTAAATTATAATATACTTTTGTTTTCCAATCATTATTAACTCTAGTTAGTTTTTCATAATAAAAGATGGCCTGACTAAACTGTTTTTCATTAAAGTGAAAATCAGCCAGCTTTGAATATATCCGGATTGCTCTTTTTGGATCTTTGTTTTGAGCTTCTGCTTTTTTTATATTTTGATAGAAATGCTTATAATCTTTTACAACATAGTAGTTTAATGAACGATAATAGTTCACTTTTGCCAGAACATTTTGATCTCGAGTTTGTCTTTCTATAACATTTGCAATTTTTTCCAATTTTATCAATGTTGCTTTTTGAATTTTCACTACGTTTTTAATTGCGTTCGCTGAACCCTTTTTTTCAAAATTCAACTTATACTCATTTTCTTTTTCTAATAGTAAATTTAGTTTTTCACCATAAAGCTCAAACAATCTTATTTTCAAACTTAAATCTGATGAGCGTAAATTCTCAACAGACTTTATATCTTTTTGAACTATATTATATTGAAGTTGCCAATTTGTTTTAGCGGCAAAAACATTGATACCAATAAACCAAGTCAACAATACATATTTCATTCTTGCCCCTGGATAATTAACTTATATTTTCCAAAACCTGATTCCGCAGCTGTAGTCATAACATCATTAATGGTCTCATATGTTAAACCTCTGTCAAAAATGAGATTTATAAGAAAGCTTTCTTCTTTCTTTTGCTTATTACTATCAACTTGATCTTTTTTTATTTTATATCTTTTTAACAGTTCACTTTTAAGGGTATTTAATGTTTCTCCATCATTTAGATTTCCAACGATATCAGTATTTATGAATATATTTTTTTGCTGATTTACCTGCAAAATGATTCCATGTTGAGCTCCTGCTCTGCTCACAGAGTATGGCAGTGCTAGTTCATTAGCAATATCTACTGATAACTCAGAATCATTAAAGCTTCTAAGAAGAAAGACAAGGAGAATAACTAAGATATCTAACAACGATGTAATATCTATTTCTTCAACTTGTGAACTTTTTCTTTTCTTTCTAATTTTCACCGAGTGGCTCCAATACGATTTGACTAAATATTTTATATATCTGTGTGCTAACACCTTCTTTGTTAATCTTTACCACTTTCCCTTTTGGCAGTTGTTGAGCGGTATCAATTATTTTTATGATATCATCATATTTTACAGTACTAACAGGAGATATAATGGCATAATCATCTCTTGGGTGAGTTATTCTAAGTTTTAATAACTTCTCTTTTAACAATTCTAAATAGTTTTCATCACTCATAAAAAAAGTTTCCTCAATAACTTGATCAACTCCTGTCAAAACTTCAATTTTTCTTTCATACACTTTTATAATTAAATTCAGTGGATCATTTTCCACCTTAACATCCTGTGGAACTTCACTAACTATTGGTGATGATGTTTCAATTTCAAATATTTTTATAAACTGTGCTGAGAATAGTAAGAAAAAAATAAAAATAAAAACTGCGTCCATAATTGGAACTAGGTTTAATCTTTCAAGTTGAGGTATTTCTCTTTCTCGCTTAAACATTTTTCTTTTTCTTGACACTTAGTAAGTCAACTAACTTACCAGCTGTTTCTTCTATTTTGTCTAACATTCTAGTTGATTTGCTCATTAATATTGTATGCAAAACCATTATTGTAATTGCAGATACAAGTCCAAAAGCTGTAGTATTCATTGCTTTTGCAATACCATTCGCCAATGCTTGTGCTTTGTTTCCAACATCGGCATCACCTACCGCTGCAAATGACATTATAAGACCTTGAATTGTCCCTAGAAGCCCTACGAGCGTAGAGATATTTGCAATTAAAGATATGTAATTTAACTGGTATGTCAGCTTTGGAGTGTGCTCCATCATAGATGTTGCAACAGCATCTTCAACTAAAACTCTATCTTCATTTGCCCTTTTAAGTCCTGCTCTTAAAATATTGCTCAAAACAGCCTTACTGCCAGCACATTTATTTATGGCTTCTTCAACATTGTTTTGTAAAACACTGGTTCGAATCACTTCAAAGAGTTTATCAGCATTAATATTATTACTTTGAAGCATTAAAAATTTATACACACTAATACCAAGTCCAGTTAGCCATACTATGAGTATAACCCACATGAAGTAGCCACCATCTCTCATAAAGTTTGATAAAAATTGCAGCACTTATTCCTCCTTAAAAAACATATTGAATTTTTATTCTTAGTCTATCGTTATAATTTTTTCTTTTATATAAAAGCTCAGAAGCTTTTTGTTTCTCATCCTGAATTGAAAAATCACCAGGAGAAACAACTTGTCCATCAATCATAATAGCACCTAAGTCGATTTTTTGTCTTTTTTCATATTTTATGATTTCTCTTCTTCTTGTTTGTCCATAAGAATGAGACACTGAACTAAATAATACTATTATACATATTAATTTTGACATTGGTTCTCCAGTGCTACTGCATAGTCCCCTAGCTCATCAGCCCAAAATCCTCCTTGAAAGTCCCATATAAACTTTTCATCGATATTTGGTATATTTGACAAAGATTTCTCTGCAAATGTATCTTCAAACTCATCTGTATTTTTCTTTTTAATTTGTTTTCTTTTTTTCAAGCTAACCATCAAGTTTAATTTTACAAATGCCTTTCTTGCATCAACTATCTGGGTATAGTAATCATTAGTTAAACTTTTCAGAAAGTCTTGAAAGTCTTCTTTTACAGCTTTTTGATAATAATAAAGATACTCAAGAAATATTTTTGCCTGCTTCATGCTTTTTATTTTAGATAATCGTTTTATCTCAATAGCAATTTGTTTTCTAGCTTCAATAAAAGACATATATCTTATGTCTTTTTTAAATCCTTTTAAATAATAATATAAAAATTGATCATTTTCGTTTTCAGGAACGTCTCTACTTACAATAAGTCTTAAAAGTCTATTTCTGGAAGCTGTTTGAGCTATTTTTCTAAAGCGCCAGGTACTTTGATTAAATTCATTATATATACTTTCTGTTTTTTCAAAGTAGCACATATCATAATATATCAATCCTCGAATATAATTTGCTTCAGGCACCATAAATCGCTGCAACAAAGGTGCTTTATAAGTAATGACTGAACCAAGAGCTCTTTCATTTTGTCCTAACATATAGTAAGTCCATGCTTTGTCCATTAGAAACCTTGGCCATATATAATCATCAGATTTTACATAATTGTAGATTCTAAGAGATTTTTTAAAATCTTTTTGTGCATAATTTATTCTTCCTACTTGCTGTATACATCTATTTCTAAACGTTCTTACGTAACTCTCAGGTTTGAGCCTAGTCATTCTTTTACTTGATGAAGCGGCCACACACCTTGTAAAGTATTTCTCAGCTGTTTCTAATTTATTTTTTCTCAGTTCAACAAGTCCAAGTAAGTAATTTGCTTCAACATACATCGAATGTTTTTTATCTATTCTCGTCAATTTTTTTTCAGCGACATTAAAATCATTTAGAAAAAATCTTCGCAATCCCACAGCAAAATCTAATTGTGTATTAGTATTTATAAATTTATCAAGCTCTGGATCATGGATAAAAACCGATGGATGAATGATGTCTATAACTCTTCTTGCAGCTTTTTCACTTACTCTTGTATTTGTTTCTACGCTCTTTTTTAAGAATAAATATGACGAATAATAAAGTCTATTTCTATAAACGAGTTTAAACATATCGGCATATGTTTTTGTCTTTCCATATGTGTTAGCTGATAACATTAATATTGAGATGAGTATTAATTTCATTAGAATATAATACCTATAGTTGCCATGATATCGTTGTAGTATAGAATATCTTTTTTTCCAGTTTTATCTTTTATCGTATTCACTCCAGATAAGTTGTATTCAATTCCTAGTGTTAACATTGACCTTGTATAGAACTTCACAAAAGATCTAAAATTAAATCCACTATCGACTTCTTCTTTCAAAGTTAAACTTACACTGTCATCAAAGAACGTTTCATAGTTTCCAGCGGTATTAAATTGTCCATATCCAATACCCACACCCCAATCAAAGAAATAGATTTTATTAAATGTATTTATTTTTCCATA
>CAYFHZ010000042.1:0-12280 GCA_964342535.1 uncultured Bacteriovoracaceae bacterium
GAAGATAAGGAGATATAGGACATAAAAAGTGTTTCTCTTAATCTTCATAATTTTACCTTTCACTGGGAAGCTGTTACTCATCATGACCGATTAATAACTCAGCTAAAAGAACATTATCCAAGTGTTGGTATTTCTCTAAATCCATCTACTCCAGTAAATCTTATTCCGGAATATTTATTAAAAAAAATTGACCTCATACTTATTATGACTGTTAATCCTGGTTTTGGTGGCCAAAGTTTTATTGAAGGCTGTGTTGATAAAATTAAATATCTATCTGAACTGCGATCAAAAAATAAATACTCATTTCAAATACAAGTTGATGGTGGGGTGACTGATAAGAATGCGGCCATGCTAAGAGCTGCTGGTGCGGATAATTTGGTTGCAGGTTCATATATTTTTTCTGAACCTGAAAAACAATATTCACTACGAGTTAAAAAATTAAGAGAATAGTATGACAAAAATATATAAAGTAGATGGTACAAATCTTACAATTGAGACAATTTATGAAATCGCCAACGCTAAGGTTGGAGAAGTTAAAGTTGAACTGACTTCTACATCTCTAGAAAAAGTTAAAGCTTCTAGGGCATATGTTGATAATATTGTAGAAAAAGAAGTTCCTGTTTATGGTATCAATACTGGCTTTGGAGCACTCTCTTCAAAACATATTGCCAAAAAGGATCTAGCACAGCTGCAATATAATCTTATCCGTTCTCACTGTACCGGTGTTGGCCAGCCTTTTTCGAGGTTAACCACAAGGGCAATTATGCTACTTCGAGCAAATTGTCTTGCATCGGGTTTCTCTGGTGTCTCCCTTGAGTGTATTGAACTTCTATTTGATTTTATAGAGCACGACATAACACCTGTTGTACCTGAGAAGGGATCCGTTGGTGCTTCAGGTGATCTGGCACCTCTGTCCCATATAGCTTTAGCTTTAATTGGCGAAGGTGATGTCATCTTTAATAATAAACAAGTTCGTTCTGATTTTGCTATTGACCAAATTGGAAAAGTTCCAGTTAAGTTAAAAGCGAAGGATGGACTTGCACTTATCAATGGTACTGCTGTTATGGCCGCTTTAGGTTCTCTTGCACTTTATGAAGCGGATAGAATTATAAAAATTGCTGATATTGCGACAGCTCTAACGTTAGAAGCTGTTCGTGGTACAAAAAAGGCTTATGATCCGGATATTTCATCATTAAAGCCACAACCCGGTCAAATTCTAGTTAGCGATAATCTCACAAGGCTATTGTCACAAGAAAGTGAAATTTCAACTTCTCACATTGACTGTGGTAAAGTGCAAGACCCATATTCCCTACGGTGTGTTCCGCAGGTTCATGGAGCAATCCGACAAACTCTAGAGCATGCAAGAGATGTTCTTTCTATTGAAATTAATAGTGTAACTGATAATCCTCTCATTTTTGTAGAAAAGGACAAAGTTATTTCTGGTGGTAATTTCCACGGAGAAGCCATTGCCATGTGTATGGATTATTTAGCTATCGGCTTAAGTGAAGTTGCTAATATATCTGAAAGAAGAGTTGAGAAAATGATGAACCCTACTTTTTCTGATTTACCAGCATTCTTAATTAAAGAAAGTGGTCTTAATTCAGGGCTTATGATTGCTCATGTAACTATGGCCGCTCTGGCATCAGAAAATAAGTATCTATGTCACCCCGCTTCTGTTGACTCAATCCCAACCTCAACTGATAAAGAAGATCATGTCTCCATGGGAGTAACGAGTGGAAGAAAACTTCATGAAGTACTTAGGAATGTAAAACAATGTTTAGCAATAGAGTTCTTATGTAATACACAGGGTATAGATTTACTACGGCCATTAAAGTCTAATGATGCACTTGAAGAAGTTGTTACTCTAATTAGAAAATATGTAGAGCCCATAACTGCTGATCGAGTTTTTGCTAAAGATATTAAAAATATTGCATCACTTATTAGTAATTTTGAAATACTAAATGCCGTAGAAGAAAAAATTGGAAAGTTAAGCTAGGGATTTTTAATGCTTCAATGTTATACAAATTTTCAAAATATTTTAACTTTAAAAGAAGCTTTTAAGAAGGATGGGAGAAATCTTCAACCAAAGGATATTAGTATTATAAAAAATGGTGCTATTATCTTTTCAGAAGATGAGATTCTTTGGGTTGGAGAATCATCAGATATACCGCTAGAGTATAAACAAATTCCTACAAAAGATTTCACTGGGCATGTATTGACCCCATCACTAGTTGATTCACATACCCACCTAGTATTTGGTGGTGATAGATCTCGCGAATACAGTATGAGACTTAACGGTGCAAGTTATGAAGAGATAGCTAAAATGGGTGGTGGAATTTTAGCGACGATGGAAAAAACTATTACTTCAACAGAGAAAGAACTATTAGAGTCAGCCATCAAGAGAGTTAACCAAATTTCATCTTATGGTGTTAAAACTATTGAGGTTAAAAGTGGTTATGGATTAACCATGGAAAGTGAAAGAAAAATTTCAAGAGTTATTCACAAGTTAAAAAATCATTTTTGTGGGAAAGTAAAAATATTGAATACTTTTCTAGCTGCACATGCAGTACCAGGTTCTTTTAAGACATCCTCAGAGTACATTGATAAGATTGTTGTCCCTTTGCTACATGAATTACATGAAGATAGAATAATAGATTTTGTAGATATTTTTCATGAGCAGGGATATTTTGATGAAAATGATACGAATAGGTTATTTACTCTTTGTGACCAATTACAAATACCAGTTAAGATTCATGCAGATGAATTTAATGATAATAAAGGCGCAATTTTGGCCGTTAAGCATAATGCTGTTAGTGCTGATCATCTCCTTTCTACCGAAATCGATGGTATAAAATCCCTTGCCAGTTCTTCTACCGTTGCAACCCTATTACCAGGAACTGCTTTTTTTCTTGGAAAGCCCCTAGCAGATGCTCGCGCGTTTCTTGATAACGGATGTAAGGTGGCCTTGGCCAGTGATTATAATCCAGGATCCTGTCATTGTGACAATTTGCTTCTTATCGCATCTATTAGTGCAAAGTCTCTTGGCTTAAACATCGCTGAGTTATGGTCTGCTATTACACTTAATGCTGCTCATGCGCTGAGTTTAAAAAATCAAGGCGCACTTGTAGAAGGTCTTCAACCAAAATTCTCAATTTTTAAGTGTAATAATATTGATGAAATTACCTATAATTGGGGAAAGAATCTTTTTGTCGATATTTAAAGCTTGCTTTCAATTAAATCAGTAAATTCTGAAGACATAAAATTATTTTCTCTATTATAGATACTTAAAACTTTACCTTTATGAAATACAATTGTGAAGGGAACCGTGTTAATGTCGTAGGTTGAAGCAATGATACCTTTTTCATCTTTTACAATATCAAAGCTAAGTTCATATTTATCTTTTGTTTTTTTAATAAGTTTATCAGCATCAACATCATCATTATTAATGCCTAAAACAAGTACTTTATCCCCATACTTTTTAACAAACTGATTTAGAGTCTTAAACTCTGCAAGGCATGGCTTACACCAAGAAGCCCAAAAATTAATAATAACGATCGATTTTTCCTGATCTTTTAGATTGTAAGTTTTGTTATCAATTGTTGAGAATTTTGCTTTGCTATACAGACCTTGATAGAAAATATGTTTTTCTTTAGATAACTCGACCCTGGAAGCCGAGGATTTTTGACCATTTAGACTCATTTGAGCAACAAGTACTACAGCAAAGAAAACAACTACAAATATGGCCGGTAAAAATTTTTTCATTTTCCAGTTCTCCAAAATCACTGAAAATTATATAATAAATTAAGTTAACTTAAAATGAGGTATAATATACCAGTGGAAGAACTTAATACAAAAATTCTTAAAAATCAATCAGGTCAATCACTCATTGAATTTGTATTACTTCTCGTGCTGATTGTTGTTATCTCGACTTCATTCATGAGAATTGTTAATACTAACACTGCTGATATTTGGACAAGAATGGCAACATTAATTCTAGATAATCCTGATGAAACTCTTCAACTTAAATAGGAAATTTTATGGACAAATTTATCTTATCAATTGACCAAGGAACAACTGGGACAACCGCATTACTAACTAATGCAAATACGCTACAAACACTTGATAAAGTCAATATTGAATTCACTCAAATTTTTCCACAACCTGCTTGGGTTGAACACAATCTACACGACATTTGGACAAGTGTTGAAAAGTCTATTATTGCTGTTTTAAAAAAAACAAATATAAATGCTCAAGACATTGTAAGTATAGGTATTACAAATCAAAGAGAAACAACATGTGCCTTCGACAAAACTGGAAGACCTCTACACAATGCGATTGTATGGCAGGACAGAAGAACTGCCAGTTTCTGCCAAGATAAAAAAGAAGTTTATCAACAATTCAAAATGGTGACTGGTCTTCCGTTGGATCCTTATTTCTCAGCTACTAAAATGCATTGGCTTCTAAATAATTCTGAACAAGTTAAACAAGCAAAGATTGAGGATAACTTACTATTATCCACAATTGATAGTTTTTTACTTTTTAAGATGACCAGTGGTGAATCTTTCTACACAGAGCCTAGCAATGCTTCTAGAACCTTACTTATGGATCTTGAAAACTGCCAATGGAATCCACAATTACTTAATTTTTTTAATGTTGATAAATCGATGTTACCCCAGATAAAGGATTCTTTTACACATTTTGGAGAAACTAAAAACCTTTCATTTCTTCCCGATGGAATTCCTATAACATGTATTTTGGGCGATCAACAAGCTGCACTTTTCGGTCAAGCTGGCTATGAAGCCGGAGATTTAAAATGCACTTATGGAACAGGAGCTTTTATTCTTTTGAATACCGGTGATACTGCTAAGTTTTCCACACAGGGTCTTTTAACAACAGTTGCTTATAAGCACAAAGATAAAATAGCTTATGCTTTGGAGGGCTCATCATACATTGCAGGTGCTGCTGTTCAGTGGCTTCGAGATAATCTTGGTATAATCCACACAAGTGCTGATGTTGAAAACTTAGCGGCTCAGGCGGTCGAAAATAGTGATATGCAAGAGCTTATCTTTTTACCGTTTTTTACCGGAATAGGTTCTCCATATTGGGAACCAAATGCAAAAGGTGCACTTTTAGGCTTAACTAGGGGGACAGAGAAAAAGCATATAGCGCGGACCTGTCTTGAAGGGATGGCACTTGCTATAAATGATAGTATTCAAGCATTAATCATAGATTCACCTTCCCCTGTATCAAGTATAAATGTCGACGGTGGAGCTTGTGTCAATAACCTGCTAATGCAAATTCAAGCTAATTTCTCCAATATGACCATAACTAGACCTGAAGTCATAGAAACAACAGCTTATGGTGTTGCCCTTGGCGCCCAAGTTGGACTTGGAGTTATTAACTTTAATGATTTAAAGCGTTTGTGGAAAAAAGACCGTGATTTTAAACCCAATGCAAATCATTATTATAAAGATAAAAATGAGATGTGGACAAGATTGATTAATCAATTATTTATTACTCAATAACTGTAACTGCTCAATAAACTGTTAAATCTTATTTTTTATAACTTCATACGGCCCTATGTCATTTATTTTATTTGGCCATCTATGAGTTTTTTGTCAAAATACCTGTATGGGATTCGATGAATTAAAAAATCTTACACGAGGTTTTATAAAAGGTTGGAAAAAGGGCAAATTAAAAGAAAAGCTTGTAGAAACCGCTGAAAGCCTTTTAGACGAAAAGATAAAAAATGCTGAGTTGGAAGAAACAGTTGGACAGCTTCGCGATGAAATCCTCCGGTTAAAAGGAGAAAAATCCAAACCTAAGATCAAGCCTGCGAATACCAATAAAGATTTAAATCCATAAAAGAGAAAACCTCATAAAAAGAAATCAAAAAAGTCTGAACTTGAAATCGATGAGTCAGTTGAGCTTGATGTGGATAAAGATGAGCTTCCATCTGATGCTAAAAAAGTAGGAACTAGAGAGGTTGTTATCCAAGAGATGAAGATTGAGCGCAGAAACATTAAATTTGTGGTTCATCGTTATTGGTCAGAATCTTTAGGAAGAGTTATTGAGGGAGTTATTCCTGATGGGTTTAAAGGTTCAGTGTTTGGTCCACAACTTCGAACTTTTGTAATTTATCAATTTTATAAATGTAGAACACCTCATAATAAGATTCTTTCAATGCTATCTGATTGGGGAATTGAAATGAGTGCAGGAACGCTTTGTAGGCTTCTAAATAGATCCGGTGTTGACTTTAAAGATGATTTAGCTTCAGCAAAAGAAAGTGCACTTAAAAAACAGAGTAGAGTCTTTATTGATGATACAGGAGCAAGAATAAAAGGGTTTAATGGGTATACATACGGTATTTGTAATGACTATTTTACGGAATATAAAACAGGGTTTGAGAAGAATCGTTGGTCTGCTGTAGGAGCGCTTTTAACAGAGCAGAAGTTTTATATTGATGATGATGCGATTAGTTTTGTGGCAGAAAAACTGAAGCGAGCAAAAGTCACAGCCCAGCTTTATACACTTAAGGAGCAAGAGTTTAATCGTGATGGATTTGAAGAAAAACTTAAAGAGATTTATACTTTTGAGATCAGAGAAGATGAACTTGATATAGTCCGATCAGCAGGTGCAATTAGTGCATTAAGACGAGATAAAAAGATTAAGTTTTTAATCTCAGATGATGGAACAAACTTTGTGGATATTTTGAAGAATCATCAGTTGTGTTGGGTGCATGAGATTAGAAAATACAAGAAACTTCCTCTAGCACATGAGGCACTTATTAAAGAACTTGATAAAGTTTTAGATAAATGGAGATCCTTGTATAAGAAAATGAAACGATTTAGCCGAAGTCCAAATAGTGAACTCAGACAAGAGATTAGAGAGGAATTTGATACAATAGTTGAAGACAAAACAAAAAACAAACTAATCGATAAACAACTTGATTTAACAAATAGACTTAAAGATAAATTGCTTTTATTTTTAAAGTACTCTCAACTTCTACTGAATTCAAATATGGTGGAGAGGGATCTAAGAGAGCGAGTTATAAAAAGAAAAATATCACTTCAAAACCGATCCTTAGATGGAGTGAGAGCTTGGGATTTGATGCTTTCATTGATGTCTACATGTCGAAAAATAAATCTTAGTTTTTGGAATTATCTAGAAGATCGAATCAGCAAAAGAGAGTCCATTCCATATATTGGTAAGGTTGTGAATTCTTTTTAATCTCAACACATTTTTGAGCAGTTACATAACTTGTGCAAAGTTTAAATACACATTGAAAATAATACAGACTCACTGCCATTTGAAGCCTCAGTTGATTAGAATATGAAAAAACGAGGTTAAGATGAAAAAATTATTTTTAGTACTAACGTTATGTCTATCAACCCAGGCCATGGCCGGATCTGTCAGTAAAGTATTCAACAATCACAAGGATAAAGATCGTTATACAGGAAAAGATATGATTAATGGCAAAGAATGTAGAGTCGATTTTAAAGTTGTATCGGATGGCCGAGTTTTATCATACCACTATGATACAGGAGGGTATATTTTGGAAAATGCTATGCCGGACTCTTATGAAAAAAATATGAAAGGTACATGGTTTGAAGATTCTATATATTACACTAAGAAATATTCTGGTTCAGGAGTATTTGATATTGTGGGATCTGCAATTGGCGTTTCAAATGTTAAAAAATATACCAAAACACTTAAATTCTTTTATGATAAGAAAGTAAAAATCACAAAAGTTATCTACACGAATGATCTAGACGAAACTGTTATATCTGAATGTCAGATTGATTAAATATATTTTTATTAATCCACAATTACGCTTTTTCCAAATTGTGGAATAATAACTCCTTGGCCATTAGGAATTAATTTTTTAAACTTTTCAACATCAGCAGATATTAATTCTGTTAATGGCTTATCAACACTTTCAAAAAAGTCATCAAAATGAATAGGTATAATTTTTTTTGCCCTTGAGGGCACAACTTGTTTTTCCACAAGTTCATTATAATGCCTTTTATTGGCAACACCCTGAAAGAGATAATCAATTCTATTATAGTGCTTTTTCCAAATAGGCACTCCAGAACTTGCTATAAATATTCTTTTGTCCTCTATTTCTATTTCAAATGTGTACACATCTCCCGTCTTGTAGCTGAAAGCAGATGCCGGATCTTTAAACTTTTCAACAGTACCTTCGGCCAGAGTCATTCCAAAAATATGAGAGGGATGCTTGCCTTCTCTTGTTGTTATTTTAAACTTATCTACAAATATTGACTTATCCACTTCTATGATTTTTACCCTATCAAGAGGTATCATTTTACCTTTTGCAATATTACGAGCAGACTTTGAACCATAGAGTACAGAGTTATTGTTTTTCATACTTAGCCCAAGATCTAAGATATGATCATAATGGGTATGACTAATAAATATCCCTTTGATCTTCTTTTGAAGAGTCATAGGAACCCATTTGTTATAAACATCTTCTTTTTCTTTCAAGTCTTGAAAACTTAGAATTTTCCACAAACTTGGTCTTGAAATAAAAGGGTCAAATAAAATAGCACTTGTATCAGTTTCAAGAATAAGAAATGTGGTTCCGAACCAATGAACTTTTACACTTTTTGCAAAACAATCAATTGTGAATAAATAAAAAATTGCAAAAAAAAGAGGGGCTTTAATGCCCCTATTTTTATCTACCTTCACCATTTTCAGGGTGTTCATAGTACATTAAGAAATCTGTTGGATCATCCTCATTTAAAATTATTAATTCAACCACATCTTGTTTTAATTTTGTTTTACTTGCGTCAAAGATATCAACAAATAAACCTATTCGATTACTAACAGCATCCTTTTCAACATACGCTTCACCTTCTTTAGTTTTAAACAAGAAGATACCTTCATCTAGTTTTTCCACATCAAAGTTTCCTCTAATATGTGCAGACTTTGGATTTGTCATTTGATTTTCTCTTTTCTTTATACGCATTTTTGAGCGAGACTCATTTTCAATAAAATGTGCTTGGTTCATTGATCCATTTGTATCTAGTTTTAATACGACATCCTTAACGTCTGCGTATGCCCCTAAATAATCTCCTGTGAGGTAATTTTCTCTCCACGTCGAATTAAAGCCTTCGATCATGGTATATACAAACTTCGCTAATAAATACTGTATTCCATGTTTTATTGAATCATCTTCTTCTGCTGGAAAATGAATATCTACTGGTTCCCCATCTTCTGATGCTGTAATTTTTGAACCTTCCAACCGATTTTCTTCTTTGATATCTTTTACTAAAATTAATTGACTTGGTTTAACCTTATTTTCTACAACCATTTTGCCATTTGCAATTTTAATTTTTTGTAAATTATAAATTTTGCTATCTTCTGTCGGAATTGCTTTATACATCGTTACCCTAGATGTAATTTGATTAAGGTAGCCAATCTTGTTATTTATTTTTTCAGAAGCTTTATTTGATAATATATACTTAGGTGCCATTTTTAGAAGGTTTACATATTCCAGAAGCAGTACATTGTATGTTCCATCATTTTCTTTTGATTGTTTAAAGTAAATTCTAGTTGCTCTTTTAGTTACATCAATTTTTTTAGTTAAACCAAACTTTGGATTCATTGAACCTTTTCTTTTTATAACCTTTCGATATTTAGCATAACCAAGTATTGATCCTGTAAGATCACCTTCCACGGAAGCAACATTTCTTTGCGCTGTATTGGATGAACACGAAATGAGTATAATCATCAAAAATGATAAAAACATGTTAAGCATAGATTCTCCCTTATCTAATTTACTATTACTACTCTATCATTAGTTGTTCTTAGAAACATATGAAAACAATTTTCCCCCTTAGTACTGGAGCCCTTCACATTTATTAAGTTTTAAATATATATTTTCTCTAAGTCATTGAGTTTATATCTTCAGAAAAAAATACCCATTGAATCTATTTCTCTCAACATTCAAACTATATGTAGTTTTGTTTTATCTGGGAGGACAATCAATGAAAAAATTCTTAGGGCTTATTGGAGCAATCACATTAGTAGGATGCTCTAGTACTAACGAAAAAGCATCACGAGATATTGCAGCATCAAAAAAAGGTGTTTCAAAGAAAGATTATTATGAGCACCGTGGAACCGCCATGAGTAAAACTTGGGAGTATGATGGCTATAAATCGCAAGTCTTCTTATTTGGAAAAGCTGTTGCTAAACCGTCTAATATAAAATTTTTAAAAACGGGAAGTGGATTAAGACAACATCTGTTTGAAAATAATTTAGTTGATACTGGTGTGGATAAAGCAAATGATATTGATTGTACAAAAATTATGTATATGAAGAGAAGAACTCCAGATGGAAGTTGTTATTTTTATGGACTAGATAATAAACTAAATTCACAAGATGCTAAACTTGCAGGCCAGCTTTTAATGGGTGCTAAGGGTCAACGTTTTGGAAGAAATGCCTCACAGGAAGCTGCTAACAAAGCAAGCCGCCAGGATATTATGACACCAAATCCTTTTGAAGTATCTTCAAGGTTATTAACAAGAAAAAATGGGGAAACAAAGAAGGCTGAAATATTAAACTTATTGGCAGCTGCCTGGTTACAGTCTATGAACCATGATTGGTTTACCCATGGTAAGAATAGTAAAACTAAACATCATGATGTAGCAGGGTATTCAAAGCATCCTCATTTTAGTGGTGAAACACATCAAATACCTTACACCCGAGATGAGTCAAGTGATGAAAAAGATACTGATAATAATGATTTTGACTATACAAGTAGAAATCAAGTCACACATTGGTGGGATGCTTCTCAAATATATGGATCAGATGCAGAAACAATAGCAAAAGTTAGATCTGAGTTTTTACCAAATGGAAAAGTCTCCGGAAAAAGAATTCCTTTTGGAAAGATAGCTGTTGATGAAGTTAATAGAAAACTAGTTTATGATGATAATGAACTACCTGTTACAGGTTTCCATGATAACTGGTGGACAGGTCTAGAAATGGTACAAACTCTTTTTCATCTTGAACATAATCGTATTGTAGATAAAATTCTTGTTCCACAGATTGGTAAGAATATCTGTAAGGATGGAAGTACTAAAGAAGTTCCAACTGTAAGTTGTGAAGATGAGCTATTTGAACATGCGAGACTTATTAACTCAGCACTTATAGCTAAAATCCATACTGCTGAGTGGACGCCTGCGCTTCTTGATCATCCAATGCTTCATATCGCCATGAGGGCCAATTGGTATGGCCTTAGAGAGCTTTGGGGTGGTGATAATGAAAGTATGAGAGCGAAAATTCCACAAAATGTAAAACATGTCGTATCTGGTCTTGTGGGCCCTGAAACTTTAGATCTGTATGGTGCACCTTTTACTCTTACAGAAGAATTTGTTGCTGTATATAGAATGCATCCTCTTATTCCAGATTCAATTGACTTTAGAAACTATAAAGAAGCTGACAAAGTTAAAAAATCATTACCAATTGAAAGTGTTGTCTTTAGAAAAGCAGTAGATCAAGTTAAAAATATTAATAGTGATGAGAATTCAATTAACTGGATGTATACTTTTGGTACATCTCATCCAGGTGGATTACTTCTGCATAATCACCCTACATTTATGAGTAATTTTGTAGCAGAAAGAAATACTGGTTCAGAACATGGAGATTCTACAAGAATGGACATGGGAGCAATTGATATTTTTAGAGATAGAGAAAGAGGTGTTCCACGATATAATGACTTTAGAAGAGCACTTGGACTTCCAGCAGTTGAAACATTTGAAGAGCTTGCTCTTGATGCTAATGATGTTTCTACTTTAAAGGATGTTTATAATAATGATATAGAACAAGTAGATTTACTGGTAGGCTCACTTGCTGAAAAAGACAGATATCCAGGCTATGCATTTGGTAACACTCCTTTTTGGATATTTGCTATCATGGCATCTCGAAGACTAATGGCTGATCCATTTTTCTCTGACCTGTATACTCCTGAAGTTTATACAGAAGACGGTATTAACTTTGTTCAAAAAACGACAATGGTTGATGTTATCTTACATCATTATCCAGAACTTCGTTCACAGTTTTATATCAAGAAAAAATTTAAGCATCCAAAAAAAGGATGGATCACAAGAGAACTTTTAAAAGTTAAAAATGCATTTAGACCTTGGGGACCTGTGTACGATAAAGTAAAAGCAAAACTATAGATATATGGCCTCTCTTTAGAGAGGCTTTTATGTATGACCGCCTGTCAATATAAAAATAAATCTCTTAACAAAACCTT
>CAYFHZ010000043.1:0-11931 GCA_964342535.1 uncultured Bacteriovoracaceae bacterium
TCATTGTCTCATGGGGGGGCTTACTTGTTATTGAGCAATCAATTCTTCGATTTGATTCCGATCAAACAGGGGTAATGGAACCAAGAGAGGTAGACGAAGCTTACAAAGTTTATAAATCAGCAGTAAAAGGTCTTATTCCAGTTGAGTGGGTAAAAAAATACTCTAAAGGGGTTTTTAAATACCTTGTGAAATTTCAATACTTACCAAGTTTTGAAGAACTGGGGTTTTGGGAGAGCTTGCGTAGTGGGTTTCATTTTGGAGGATCAATTGCTTTTACAGATATGAGTTCAAATGCAGATAGAATGACTTTTGCAGCAGTTTTAAAGATTATTGCTGCGAACTCACCTACGAACAAAAATAGTCCTTATCCTTGCGATACACTGAAGTAAGAAGTATTTTCAAGTTGAAATATTATTGATATTCTCTTACTAAAAAAGCGGAGAGGCCATGTCAAATACAATCCAGTTAAAGTTCAATGATTATCAATCAGAATATACAGCGCTTAAAGAAACTCTAGAGCATATTCGGAGGTCACTTTGACATTGATCAAAAGCAAAATCGACTTCAGGAGATTGGTGAACTAGAAGCTCTTGAGGGATTTTGGGAGGATGCTCAAGCAGCAGCTATCATCCAAAAAGAAAAGTCTTTGTTATTTCAATCTGTTAATAAATATCAGAAAGTAAAAACCATGTTTGATGATTTTGAAGCATTGTGTGAGTTTGCTGCAGAAGGTGATGAGGAGAGTATAACTGAAGCCGTTGAATTATTTGAAAATTTGAAACCTAATCTTGAAGATGTAGAGCAACAATCCTTACTCTCAGAGGAAACAGACCCAAATAATGCTATTATTTCTATTAATGCTGGAGCCGGAGGGACTGAATCTTGCGACTGGGCCAGCATGTTACTTAGGATGGTGACTCGCTGGTCAGAGCAGCACGGTTATAAATACTCAGTTATGGACCACCAGGAAGGGGATTCCGCTGGAATCAAATCTGTTACCTTTATGGTAAATGGAGATTATGCTTATGGACATTTGAAGTCTGAAACAGGAATTCATAGGCTCGTTAGAATATCTCCTTTTGATTCAAATGCAAGAAGACATACTTCATTTGCTTCAATACATGTTTCACCTGAGCTAGATGATACTATTGAAATTGAAATTCAGGATAAAGATATTCGAATTGATGTTTACCGTTCAGGTGGTGCTGGAGGGCAATCAGTTAACACAACCGATTCAGCAGTACGAATTACTCACCATCCTTCAGGTATCGTCGTAACGTGCCAGAATGAACGTTCACAATTACAAAACAAAGAAACAGCTTTTAAAGTTTTAAAATCAAGACTTTATGAAAAGGCAATGGAAGAGAAGAGAGCTGCTGCCGCTGAGGAAGAGGCCAATAAAAAAGAAATTGGCTGGGGCTCTCAAATTAGATCCTATGTATTACATCCATATAAACTTGTAAAAGATCATAGAACCAATTTTGAATCAGGAAATGCAGAAAAAGTTTTAGATGGTGACTTAGATGGTTTCATGAAAGCCTACTTGCAATGGAGAACCCAGAGTGAGTAAGATACTTAACTCAGAGTTTCTTGTTTTATTACTTGGCACAATTGGGATTTTAGTTGGGATTTATCTCCCAAGTCTTGCAATTAACTTAAGTTTTTTGGGGGATATTTTTATATTACTCTTAAAAATGCTTATCATTCCACTTGTTTTTACTTCTATTTTTCTTTCTATTACTGGGCTTTCCGTTGCTGATGTGAAAAAACTTGGGATGAAAACCTTGTTACTTTATTTATTTTCAAGTGCGATGGCCTGCTTAATAGGAATGTTAATTGCGAATGTTTTTATACAAGGTAGTTTATCTTTAGATCAAATTAAATTTGTAGCTCCAAGTGAGTTAAAATCTATTAATTTTCATGTTTTTATTAAAAGCTTTTTTACTGGAAATTTTTTTCAAGCGTTATCAGCAGGAAATATCGTACAAATTGTTGCCTTTACACTAATCCTTTCGTTTGCAGCATTGAAACTTCCTTTGACAAAGAAAAATTACTTGATTCAACTTGCTGAAGCCATTCAGGAATTAATGACTATTGTCATAAGCGGCGTTTTGAAAGTAGCACCCATAGGAATTTTTTCACTTATCGCTAGCTTGGTTGCTCAGACAGACCCATCGGCATTTAAGCATTTATGGACTTTATTTTATAGTATTTTTATCGCGGCAATAATTCATGTTCTTTTAACATTGGGATTTTTAAGTAAATTTGTTGGTAGATTTTCTTTACTTAAATTTATTTTTCAAGTTCGAAAAGCACTTGTTGTTGCACTTACTACAGCATCGAGTACAGCAACTCTTCCTATTTCAACTCAAGTTTTAAATGATAAAGTAAAAGTAAAACCTAAAACTTCAGGTTTTGTTTTACCTTTAGGTGCAACTCTTAATATGGATGGATCTGCTCTTTACCAGTCACTCGTTGTTATTTTTCTTGCTCAGTTTTCTCATATTCACCTTGGAATGTATGAACAATTAGTTATCTTCTTTTTTGTGATGACTTCTTCAGCTGGGACAGCAGGTATACCTGGTGGTGGAATTATGATGATGAGTGCAGTTTTGTCTATGATTGGAATTCCACTAGAACTTATTGGAATCTATCTATTGATCGATCGTTTTTGGGACTATCCAATAACTATGATTAATGTCTTAGGCGACCTAGTGGCCGCTAAGACAGTAGATCGCTTTATAGACTAGTTCTGTTTAATGAACATGTTTCAGTTTGAAGGGTAAATAAATCAGATCCAATATTTACTGCCAGTGTATTGGAAGGTCTTTGACCCGCTGGAGTTCTTACTCTTCTTGGGACTTGATTATCGTCTGCAAAGGCCTTATCAATTTGACCATTACAAAAATAAAATAAATCATCGCCATCATAAAAAATACCAGCATCTTTCAACAGGAATAACCCTGCATCTTGATAGCTATCATCGACAAATGCGGTATTAACTTTTCCATTAAAATATACAAATAGATCATCCCCATCATAAAAAGCGACAGTGTATTTTCTTATTGCAAGCAGGGCATGTGTATAGTTGTCATCAACAAATTGTACTTTAAATTTTGCACCATCATAGATGATTAAGTCATCTCCATCATATAAGGCAGCTACCCTTGAAGAGCAACCAAGTTTAAAATCATAATAATTGTTATCAACATTATATGACTGTGTTTGATTACCCTCAAATATGATAAAATCATCATAGTCATAATCACATTGATCAATTGCAGCATAGCTACTTAAAGAAAACATACTTAGTATTAAAATTAAAAATCTCATTTATTTCCTCCTTTTATTCTTTGTAACTAAGCTTTTTGAACTTGAAAAGAAGTGCATTTTGACACTTTTATACAGCTAGGCGTTACGAATTGATTCTAGGCTAAAGCTTTTCTGGTCGTTTTAGAAAAAATTGTATATAAAGTAAGCTCTTAAATTAATGAAATAATAAGGAAAGACAAATGAGAGAAAAGTACATCTCGCAATGGGAAGAGCAGTTTAATGATCAAATGAAAGTTAGATTAGAAAAGAGAGCAAAATTAGAAGAAGCTCAATCTCATCCTTATAAGCATGGTGTAAAATCCACAATAACAGCGAAAGAACTCAAAGCTCAATATGGTGAAATGGCCAAAGAAGATATTGGAGAAACTCCAGATTATGAACTTGTTGGTCGTGCGATGCTTGTTAGAGATTTTGGAAAAGCAGCTTTTATCCAAGTTGACGATGGAAGCACAAGGTTTCAATTCTATGTTAAAAAGAAAGTAACTTCAGATGAGGGCTTTGCTGATTACAAACTTTGTGACTACGGTGATATTGTTTGGGCAAAAGGTAAAATCTTTAAAACAAATAAAGGTGAACTCTCTTTAGAGGCACATGATTTTAAAGTGGTAACGAAGTCGATTCGTCCATTACCTGAGAAATTTCATGGACTTACTGATCAAGAGTTAAAGTACAGAATGAGATATGTTGATATGATTATGTCTCCTGAATCACGAGATAAATTAAAAAAACGTTCTCAAATTGTAAGATATATTAGAGAGTTTTTCTATCAAGATGATTGGCTAGAAGTAGAAACACCTATGATGCACTCAATTGCTGGAGGGGCAGCAGCTAAGCCTTTTTTAACTCATCATAATGCACTGGACATGGAGCTTTTTATGCGTATTGCTCCAGAGCTTCACTTAAAAAGACTTATTGTGGGTGGTTATCAAAAAGTTTTTGAAATGAATCGTTGTTTCAGAAACGAAGGTTTATCTCTTAAGCATAACCCTGAGTTTACCTCTGTTGAATTTTATCACGCATATGCAACTTATGAAGATCTTATGAACTTTACTGAGAAGCTAATGCACGGTCTTGCCAAAGACGTTATTGGACAAGAAGCAATTACTTGGGGCGAAAATACAATTGATTTTGCTGCAAAGTTTAGAAGACTTCCAATGGCCGATGCAGTCGTAGAGTATACAGATCTTGCTAAGGATGACCTTAAGGACAAAGAGAAAATGATAAAGCTTCTTAAGTCAAAGTCTGATCTTGAAGTGGATCCGAAAAAACTTGATGGAATGAGTGCTGCCAAATTAATGGTGCTTTGCTTTGAAGAATTTGTAGAGGCGAAACTTATTCAGCCTACTTTTATTACAGAATACCCGACAGAAATTTCTCCTCTTTCTAGACGAAATGATGAGAACCCAGAAATCGTAGATCGATTTGAACTATTTATCAATGGTTGGGAAATTGCAAATGGATTTAACGAGTTAAATGATCCTTCTGATCAGTTAGGTCGATTTGCTGATCAAGCGATACTCAAAGAAGATGGTGATGATGAAGCCTGTGATCCTGATTATGATTACGTTCGTGCTCTTGAGTACGGTATGCCACCAACAGCTGGTGAAGGAATTGGTATCGATCGACTTGTTATGATTTTAACGAACTCTGCTTCAATTAGAGATGTTATATTATTTCCACTTCTTAAAAAAGAATCATTTTTTGATACTAGAGACAGTAAAGAAGAGTAATGTCTAGACTACCTGCTAGTTCGCTTTTTAGGATTATTTTAGATCAAAAATCCTCTAAAAGATTTTTAGTTGCGACAATAGGAAGCTTTTCTTTTTCAATTGCAGTCATACTTGCCACTATTGGTTTGATGGACGGGTTTGAGCTGACTTTGAAAAAAGCACTAACCGGTGCAAACGGTGATATAAAATTTTCAGCAAAAGATGATTTCTTTACAGTTGATAACAAACTAACACAAGCACTTAGTATTCCTGAAATTGCAAGTTATAGCACGATCTTACAAGTTGAAGCTTTTGCCATTCTAAATGAAGAAAGCAGAGGTGTTCTTGTAAGAGGTATTGATCCTACCTACTTTACAGATAATATAGGTTTAGATCTCTCAAATTTAAAGGATGGTATTTATATAGGTAGCGAATTACAAAAAAAACATCAATTAAAAATTGGTGATGAAATTGCTTTTGCTTTTGGTTCTAGTAAAGCTAAAAACCAAGGGGCAGCACTCTTAAAGTCGTTTAAAATTGAAGGCATTGTTACTCATGGGGTATATGAGAAAGATTTACGCTTTATTTATGTGAATAAAGATATACTAATAGAGAGTCTTGGGTTTAAAAGAAATATTTCAAATTTTGGAATTATAAAATTAAACAATTTTTCAAATATAGAAAAAGTTGTTCAAACTTTAAAACATGCTCAATATGAAAAATACAATTTTATGCCATATTGGAGTGAGTTTGATGTTCTTTTAGATGCTGTGGCGGTAGAAAAAAAGTCAATGAGCCTTATCCTTCAACTTATTGTTGTTGTTGCAATTTTAAACGTAATTGGTTTTGTTTTTTATATCTCAGAAACTAAAGCTCAAGATTTTTTTATGTTACGGGCCCTAGGACTTAATAATAAAAGCTATAGAACTTTTTGGTATTTTTTACTTGGTGGTATATGGTCTATATCCGTTGGAATAGCATATCTTCTTGTAGAGTTTTTAAATAGTACTATTTTAAAACTTCCTTTCTTAAAAATACCTGGTGATATTTATGTTCTTAGTCATCTTGATGTGATTTTAGATCCATTTGATTATTTATATGTTTATGGGATATCTTTAGTATGGATCTTAGTTATTGGATTTATTACACTCAAAAGACTTGAAGGAAAAACTTTAGTTTCAGGTTTAAGACAGGAGTTTTCATAAATGTTTTTAGAGGTATCTCAGTTAAAAAAGTCTTACGGTAATACTCATGTGCTTAGGAATTTATCTTTTTCACTAGAAAAATCTGAAGACTTGGCCATTGTTGGAAGCTCTGGTTCAGGAAAGTCATCATTGCTTTATATTTTAGGGGCATTGGAAAAGGCGGACAGTGGTAAAGTTTTGGTTGATGGGGTGAACCTTGGTTTAATGTCCGATGATAAACTAGCACAATTTAGAAATGAATTTATAGGCTTTGTCTTTCAGTTTCATTTTTTACTTCCTTCAATGAATTGCTTAGAAAATATTTTGTTGCCGGCTAAAATTGGACGTCATTCAGTAAAGAAAGTTAAGTCACGTACTCAGGACTTTGCTGAAAAACTTGGTGTTGAACATTGTTTAAAGAAATATCCCTATCAAATTTCAGGAGGAGAGCAACAAAGGATAAATATTATTCGAGCTATTTCGTTGAATCCTAAAATGTTGCTTTGCGATGAACCGACGGGTAACTTAGATAAGAAAAACACAACTAATGTTCTCAATTTACTACGAGGATTATCAGAAGATATCCAATCAAGTCTTATTGTCGTAACGCATGATATTGAAGTTTCTAACTCTTTTCATCGAAAAATAACCATTGAAGATGGTCAGATTATTAGCTAATATTTCATGGTTATAAAAATGTTATTTTGCGCACCTGCTAAGAAAGGTTAGGTCATTTTAAATGTTATTTAAATTATTAATATCTTTTATTTTTTTTAGTTACTCCGTTGTGAGTTATTCTCAAGCTTCACTTGGTACAGTAAAAGAGTATTTTGTTGTTGATAGTATAATTGTTGAAGGTAGTAAAAAAGTTGAAGCAGAAGCAATTTTAGAAAAAATGTCTATAAAACCTAAGATGACTGTTGATAACTATATTCTTCGTAAAGATATTAAAAAAATCTATGATATGAAGTATTTTGATTCAGTTGAAGCCCACCATAATGTTGTTGGTGGCAAGAACCAATTGATCATCAAAGTAAAAGAAAAACCAATTATTAGTAAGATTTCCTTTACTGGAAATGATGAGGTTTCAGGTGATGATCTCAAAGAGCAAATAAAAACCAAAGAGTTTAATATCCTTGATGTTAATACGATTAAAAGTGATATTCTCTTACTTCAAAAGTATTATGAAGAAAAAGGTTTTTACCTTGCTACAGTTAGTTATGACTTGATTAAAAATGAATATAACGGGTTAGACCTTGTTTTCAATATTAAAGAATTTGATAAGGTCATGGTTAAGAAAATTTCTTTTCTTGGTAACCACGAGCTTAAAGATGATGACTTAAAGGCCATCATGTACACCCAAGAGGAAACATTGTTCTCCGGACTTTCTGGTTCAGGAAATTTTAAAGAATTTTACTTTAAAACTGATGTTGAAAAACTAAAATATTTATATAAAACAAGAGGTTACCTACAAGTAAATGTTGGTAATCCAGTCATTACTGTTTCTGAAGATAAGAAATGGATTTTTATCACAATTGATATTAAAGAAGGTCCTAAGTTTGACGTAAATGATATTATGTTTAATGGTGAACTTCTGTTTACAGTCAATGAAATGAAAGAAAAAACTGAGCTTCACTCGGGCGATGTTTACTCAGAAGAAACATTAAGAAAAGATATTCAAACACTTACGGAAATGTATCAAGATAAAGGTTATGCCTTTGCCAACGTATTAAGAAGATTACAAATTGTTCCTGGAGAAAATAAAGTTGATATTCATTATTCATTTGAAAAAGGAAATATCGCTTATTTTGGTAAAGTTATTGTAAAAGGGAATACCAAAACAAGAGACAAGGTTGTTCGTAGAGAGCTTGTTATTTATGAGGGGATGAAGTACTCTGGAAGTTTACTTAGAAAATCAAAAGAAAATGTAAACAGACTTGGTTTTTTTGAACCAGGCTCAGTTATTTTCAATACAGTCTCTCCAAAAGGTTCTAATGATATTCTTGATGTTGAGATTTCTGTAAAAGAAAGACAGACTGGCCAGATCTCACTAGGGGCAGGTTACTCAACTGCAACAAATGGATTTTTTCAAGCAAGTGTTGCCCAAAATAATTTTAGAGGGCTAGGTCAAAATTTAAACTTAAATATTTCTCTCTCTGAGCAGCAAAAAACTTATAACTTAGGTTTTACTGAGCCTTACTTTAACGACACAAAGTGGACCGCTGGGGCCGATATTTATAAAACACAAAATAGTTTAATTAGCTCATTTGCTTCTGAAAAATACGGAGGTGATATTAGAGTTGGTTATCCTATATTTGAATATACGAGACTGTTTGTTACTCTAAGACATGAAGTAAACAAGTTATCTAACGTAAGAAATCCGACTGTCATTGTCGATGATGAAAATGGAACGACCGCTTCATTGAAGACGACTCTACGTTACGATAAGAGAAATAATATCTTTGAACCAACTGATGGTTATTACGGTGCTATTTCTGTTGAGAATGCAGGCTTTTATGGAGATCAACATTGGATTAAGGGAACATTAGAAGGAAGATTCTATAAACCAATTTATGAGGATTTTGTTTTTAGATCTAGGTTTAAGTATGATCAAATAGCAAAAACATTGGCCACAAAAAATATTCCAAGAACTGAGCAACTTCAAATGGGAGGGGCCAGAAATATGAGAGGGTATAATTTCGAAGATATTGGACCTCAAGCATATCTGCCTGTTCGAGGAGAAGATGGCGTTTATGATACCTTCAATACAGGGGGACTAGTATCGCTACTTGGCCAGTTTGAAATTGAACATCCTTTAGTTAAAGAAGCTGGGTTAAAGTGGGTCATCTTTTATGATGCAGGTAATGTATATGAAGATGAAATTGATACAGATAATCTAATTTTAAAACAAGATTATGGATTTGGTTTTAGATGGTTCTCACCAATTGGTGTCTTAAGGTTTGAATTTGGATATCCAATTGATCCTGCTGATGGCCAAGATGGTCAGCAGTTCCATTTTGATATTGGCCAACTATTTTAGAGAGAATAAGGAGATTTATATGAAATTAATATTTGCGCTTTTAGTATGTATGATAAGCTTTAACTCAATTAGTGCAGTTAAGGTTGGAATCGTTAATATTCAAAAAATTATTGTTTCGATCAAGGAAGGAAAAGCAGTTGATTCAACTTTAAAAAAATCTTTCGAAAAGAAGCAGAAAGAAATCAAAAAAGAAGAAGACTCAATAAGAAAACTACAAGAAAAATTTCAAAAGCAAACTGCTGTTTTATCTGAGGCTGCTAAAGCAAAAAAGGGTGCTGAAATAAGAGAAAAAATTGAAGCTGTTAGAGCTAAAATGATGAAATATCAAAAAGAAATTCAAAAACAAGAAGCAGAGCTTAAGAAGCCAATACTTGAAAAGTTAAGTCCGATCATAGATAAAGTTGCAGTTGATGAGAAAATTGACTTAACGTTTGAAGTTACTCAAGCTCCAGTACATGCTCTTAATAAAGTTGATTTAACTGATAAAGTTGTTAAAGCATATGATGCTAAACACTCAAAATAAGATGATAAAACTAACTGACTTACAGGTTATAGATACTTCTTTAACTTTGTTAAAAGGCAATAAAGAAGTAATTTGCTGTGAAACCATATCTCACTTTGATGAACCTCTAAGTCATACTTTTTTTTTCATTAAGTCAGCTAAATACCTTAAAAAAATTGGTTCAAAAAGTAAGATAAATATAGCTGATATTGAGAACTTGGGTTGTTTAATTGAGTTGGGGTGTTGGGAAAAATTAAGTGAAGATGAACAATTCGAACTGCAAAATTCTGTTACTTGGTTAGGAACAGTCGATTCGGTTGATAAGGCCATGTGTTTTTTAACTAAACCATTTTACGATATTCTTATTGGTCAACTTAATTACCAAGTAGATGGAAGACAGATGGGATCAGCAAATATCCATCCAGAAGCTGAAATATCACAAAATGTTTTTATTGGAGAAGATGTTACTATTGAGGCCGGAGTGAAGATACTTCCTGGTTGTAATATTCTTCCTAAAGTTACAATTAAAGCAGACACAATTCTTTTTCCAAATGTAACAATTTACCCTAAAACAATTATTGGTGAGCGATGTCGTATTCATGCAGGGACAGTTATAGGGGCAGATGGCTTTGGATATAATTTTTTTGATGGGGCCCATCAAAAAATCTGGCACCTTGCAGGTGTAGTTATTGCTAATGATGTAGAGATTGGTGTTAATACAATGATTGATTGTGGAGTTTTTACTCCTACTTATATTGGTAATGGAACAAAGATCGATAACGATGTACAAGTTGCTCATAATGTTAAGATGGGTCAACATGTCATTATATGTGGAAAGTCTGGCTTAGCTGGAAGTGTTGAACTTGAAGATTATGTTGCATTTGGTGCTGGCGCAGGAGTTGCTCCAAGTGCAAAAATTGGAATGGGAGCGCAAGTTGCAGCTAGGGGGATTGTCAGTGAAAATGCAATTATCCCACCAAAAGAAATTGTGGGGGGGCACCCTGCAAGACCTGTAAAAGAATGGATGCGCTCTCAAGCAGTATTAAGAAAATTATCTAAAAAATAAGGTGTAAACAATGTTGTTAAACAAAGAACAAGTCATTAATTTTTTACCTCATCGTCCTCCTTTTCTTTTTGTCGACTCTGTCAAAGAGCTCATCTTGCCAGATGGTTTAAAAGAAAAAGAGAATGTTACTAACAAAGATCTTGTTGGTTCAAAAGTAATTGCGAATTTTAAAGTAACAGAAGAACTTGAAATTCTAGCAGGTCATTTTCCTGGAAATCCAATTTTACCTGGAGTTGTCCATGTTGAAATGATGGCGCAAGCCTCTGCTTTTGTTTCTCTTGGACTTAAAAAATCAGAAGATGAGGATATGCAAGTTGAAACATTACTTTTAGGGGTTGAAGCAACTAAATTTCGTAAACCTGCTCTTCCTGGCATGAACCTTGAGATTCATGCTACATTAGAGAATTGTAGAGGATCAATGGCACAGTATAGTTGTTATATTATGTGTGATGGTCAAAAACTTTCAGAAGCTAAATTTTTAGCAAAGTTAGACGTAGTCGAAAAGGATAAATAATGAGTGTAGAAATTCATGAATCAGCGATTGTTCACAAAGGTGCAGAGTTAGATAAAGATGTATATGTTGGCCCTTTTTGTATCGTCGGTCCAAATGTTAAGCTTGGTGAGGGGACTAGACTTACATCACATGTACTTATTGATGGACATACATCGATAGGAAAATCTAATACATTTCACCAATTTTCGTCTATAGGTGTTCCTCCTCAGGATAAGTCATATAAAAACGAACCAACCCAAACAATTATTGGGGATAATAATCTGTTTAGAGAAAATTGTACTATTCACAGAGCGACTACTAAGCAAGACCTGGTTACGAAGGTAGGAAGTCATGGTTACTTCATGACTGGAGTACACTTTGCTCATGATTGTCATATTGGAGATTATGTAACACTTGCTAATAATACGATGTGTGCCGGACACGTAAAAGTAGGAGACTATGTTCAAATGGGGGGAGCATGTGGAGTAACACCTTTCTGTAATATTGGTCGAGGAGCTTTTATAGGTGCTGCTAGTGCGATTGATAAAGATGTTCCTTTATTTTGTGCTGCATTTGGGAATAGAGTAAAACTAAAAGGTGTTAA
>CAYFHZ010000044.1:0-11889 GCA_964342535.1 uncultured Bacteriovoracaceae bacterium
TTAATGGATCTAATAAAAAAATGGACTCTAAAAATATAAACACACTTGGTTGTTCATATTTTGAAGTTGAAAATATTGAGTTTGAAGCTATACAGTCAGATATCAGAAGAGAAGCTTTTTGTGCTAAGGAAGGAAAATCAGTTATTTTTAGAGAAACTTTTAACAATGAGTTAAATTTATCACTAATGGATGATGATGAGCTTATAACTGATCATCTTTACTATGAAGAGTTACAGATTACTAACTCTGATGAAAAAGAAATATTTGAAAAATCAGATAATTATCCTAAATACTCTGTTTCTCTTTCAATTAATGAGGATGAGGAAGTATCTGAGCTCTCAGTTAAAAGAAAGAAGTCTTTTTGGAATAGTCTAAAAATGAAAAATCTAAAGTGTTTTGTTCAATAAAAAACCGTGAAGAATTTATTCGAAACGAAGCTAAACTCCTGATAATCCTAGACACTAATTTAGATTAAGTTTATATTCTGCAGCAGTTGGAGATAAAATTACATGGAAACTAGATCATTTAATGAGAAATCACTCTATTTTACGTCTTTGGGGTGTTCTAAAAACTTAGTTGACTCTCAGGTTATGCTGGGACATTTAGGCCTTGACGGTTTTACTATTGCTACTGAACCTGAAAATGCAGAGGTTATTATTGTAAATACTTGCTCATTTGTTGAGGCAGCAAAAGTTGAATCAATTGAGACTGTCTTAGACCTAGCAGATTTTAAAAATCCAGAAGTTGGAAATTGTAAAGCACTTGTAATGAGTGGCTGTATGGCACAACGATATTATGGTGAACTAGAAAATGAGATGCCTGAAGTTGATATGTTTATTGGTACTGGAGAGTATCATAAAATCGTTCCTTTATTAAAAGCATTTGAGGAAGGAAAACTAGAGAAAAAATCTTTCGTTGAAATTCCTAAATATATTCATACAGAATTTGATCCTCGACTTAATACAAGTCCCGGCTATATGGCATGGTTAAAAATAAGTGAAGGATGTAATCGAAATTGTACTTTTTGTATCATCCCAACACTTAGAGGAAAATTAAGGTCTAGATCAATTGAATCCCTTGTGACTGAAGCTAAAGCTCTTACAGATTCAGGAGTGAAAGAACTTAACCTTATAAGCCAAGATTTTTCTGATTATGGTTCAGACTTTGAAGGTTTTTCAAGAGATGGAAATAAAAATCCAGTTATATACAATATGCTTAAGTCTCTAGAAGAACAAAGTAATGCAGATTGGATTCGAATTTTTTATTTCTATCCAGATGATCTCACTGAGGATGTTATGGATCTAATGGCCGCATCTACGAAAATCTGTAAATATTTAGATATGCCAGTTCAACATTTTTCATCAAAAGTTTTAAAACGAATGAATAGAAAAGCCACGAATGAGCTGATTCATGAAAAAATTGAAAAGCTTCGCTCAAAAATTCCAGGTATTGTCATGAGAACTTCAGTAATTGTTGGGTTTCCAGGAGAAACAGATGAAGATTTTGATTTACTCGTAGAAGGTGTTAAGAAAGCTAGGTTTAATCACTTGGGAGTTTTTAAGTATTCTGATGAAGAAGGTACTCCTGCTTTAAGGTTAAAAGATAAAGTTCCTCAAGATGTTATAGAAGAGCGATTTGAAACTCTTTATGAAGTTCAAAAGGAAATTGCGAGAGAGCTTAATCAAGAGTACTTAGGTAAAACAATAGAAGTTCTTGTTGAGGGATTACACGAAGAAACAGATCTCTTACTTCAGGGACGTCACCGTGGTCAAGCACCAGATATTGATGGTAAAGTTATTATTAATGATGGTCTTGCTCAAGCTGGTGAAATTGTAAATGTAGAAATCACAGATGTTCTAGATTACGATCTCGTTGGACGTATTATCAGACTATCATAATCCAATATGTATAACTTGATCTCCCTTTCAACTAAGCTCATAATATAGAGAGCTTTGTTAAAGGATAGATAATGCGTATAAGATCTAAAGGATTTTCTTTAGTAGAAGTTCTTGTTGCAGTAGGAATGCTAGGTGGACTTTCATTAATGTTCATGCGTTTTTCTAGTAATGTTGCCCAGACTCAGAGGTGGATGGAAAATGGGCAGGAAAAACTGAATTTAAGATCTTATATTCAAATGATTTTAAGGGAGCCTAAGTTTTGCAGAGTCAGTCTTGCAGGTGAAGGGGCACTAGGAACTCCAGATACTCCAGTTCTATTTAAAAAAGAAGAGATTGATGAAATAGCCTCGGAGGGATTAGATATTTCACTATACTACGCTGACCCATCAGGGATTAAAAGAGGACTTAAAAGATTCAACGGCATGAATAATCCTGGGGATGAGGATAAAAGTTTTGCTGGTGGCCTTCGTATTAAAAGTCTAAAATTAGTGATGAATAATCCTCCTCTTGTGAATTATATTGAATCTCCAAGTCACACTGACTTTGGTGTTGTTAGAGCAGAGATTGTTGAGAAGCTATCCAAAGACTCTGACCGAACCTCTTATATGGATTTTCCTTTAAAGATTTGGATGAAAACAGATGGTTTTGGGGAGACTACGGTACTCGGATGTTCCGATTCAGAGAGTTCTGGACTAGATTTTAGTGAGTATCAAAGGTTTACGATACTTGTTCCACAAAATGGTTTTGGAACTGAATTGGCGGTAGATTTTGCTTATTGCGGCTTATCTATGGTTTCTTCGGGCGGTGTCTTTGGGCAAGGTGAAGATTATTGTAAAGTTTCAAATGTTGGAAGAAACTGGACTTTAACGGGACACAGAGGTGCAGATGCTCAAAGTATTACTTGTGAAATGACTTGTGCTAGGTAATTAGTTTTTTTTGTTTAACTCATCTTGTAGCGAATGTATTTTGTACTGCATATGTCCATAATCAGTTTTGTCTTTAAGTTCTTTTGAGATGATTTTCTGATCTAGTGCACTTATCTCAAATCTAATTTTTTCTAAGTGTTCAAGGACTTGATCAAATTTTTTATCTTGTTTTGATTCAAACTGTAAAAGATTTTTATTTAAATCTGAGCTGATTTTGTCTATGATAGTTTTTAGAATTGATTCTTTTAAGAAATATTTTAACATAATAGTTACCTCATATGTATTATAGAGAATCTGTCACTCGCATTAAAGCGGGTAATAATGATCAAAGGTCATTTTTATGTGGAAAACTTTGTTTATAGCTCTTATTTTTAATTCTTCAGCTTATGCTCTTGATTTAAATCAGTATATTCAATTACTTAAGAAAAATACTCTTGAGATATTAGGGATGTCAAAGAGTGATGAAAGCAATAAAGTTGTAAGTCAAAAAAAAATAGATATGCCTGAGTTGCCACAAATCGTAATTAATAGAACCTCGACTGATGTTTATAATAAATCAGGGCGTATTTTTGAGCAGGGAGATGCATTTAAGAAGTTATCATTAGAAGATAAAAGAAGATATCGTGTTGCATTTTTAGAGCAACTTTATCCCGCGGTGATGGGGACTGTTGCAAAAGATGAAGAGCTGATACAGGGAGTTAATGTTTTGGAGCAAGGAGGCTCTAGAGAAGGCGTATATCGATCTCTTGTTATGGGAGCTGATTATATGAATCTTGAAAATATTAAAGATCCTATTAAAGAAGAACTGGTGAAATTCGTAATGGGTTTTGGAAGATCTTATCTTGGATTAGAGTATAATAGTGCTCAGTTATATAGTGTTAGTATATGGACAATAAAAAAATTAATTGTAGAGAAAACACTAGAGTTAATAGACTCGTTTCCAACTGATGGTGAAGATCTTTATTCATGGTATGCTCACGTAAGTGTTTTTCTTGCTCAGACTACTAAGTATCAAAATAAGCTTAGAAAAAGTCACTCTTTAGCGAGGCATTATAATTGGGCGAAAGAAATACCTTTTCAGCAAATAAAATCAGAAATTATTATTAAGCTTCATATCTCTATGAATGAGTTATCCTAGTCAAAGAAGGGGTTGGTTGTATTTGTAAGCACTTTAAATAGTCTTTCAACTCCCAAGGCAACACCTGTTGATTGAGGATATCCTTTATTTAAAACATTTAAAAAACGTTTTGGTTGAGGAAGGATATATCCATATAATTTATTCTTTTCATCAGCTTGCTCTTGAAACCTTTTAACTTGTTCTTGGTAGTTTGTAAGTTCATTAAAACAATTACAAATTTCTATTCCCGACATATAAACTTCAAACCTTTCGCAAACTTTGGGGTTTGTTGATGAAACTGTTGATAAAGCCTTGAGGTGATGAGGGAACTCGTATAATAAAAGGTAAGGAATATTTTCAAGTTGAGATTCTATCTTATTTAAAAAAAGTAAAAAATAATAATCATCCCAACTACATTCTGCAGAAGGTAGAGGGACATCAGGAAAGTCTTTTTGAATTAATTCTTTTAAATCTTTTGTTTCTAAGAAATTTAAAATATTAATCTTTAAGTACTCTTCAAATATTTCTTTGATTGTCGCTCTTTGAAACGAGTATTGCTTTTGATTTATAAATTTCAAATGAGATTGTAAAAACTCGATAAGCTTTTCGATATCATTCATAATTTGTGTGTAATATTCATTTTTTCTATACCATTCAAGCATAAGAAATTGTTCTCTGTGAATTTCTGAATGAGGTTCATCTCTAAAGCAGTAAGAAATAGTAAATATCTTTTCAAAATCAGGAGATGAAAGTAATTCTTTCATAAAAAACTCTGGTGAGCTGTGTAAATATAGATCTTTTTGTTTACTTGAATGGGGACTATAAAGCTGAAAGGGGTGAATATGGGTTTCCATACCAGGATTTTCCACGGCTGGAGGTGTTAGAACATCAACAAAGTTTTCATTAAGAAAAAAATTTCTGATGGCCTGAATTAATTGAAATTGATACTTTAATTTAGTCATGAATTATTTTAACCGTCTCCCACAAAACTTAACTGAATTATCTAGCATAACTCAGGGAAAGTATCCAGTTGATAAATGGGATGGGGCTGTCGTTATGCTTGTTGTTGATGGGCATTTTGTGCTAATAAGACGAAGTTATAGCATGCCAACGCATAAAGGACAGATTGGCTTTATTGGTGGGCATAGACAGGCAGATGAACTTAATCCTTACGATACTGCAAAGCGTGAGTTCTTTGAAGAGTCAGGTTTTAATAGGGATAAACTATCTTTTCTTGGTCTCGTTGAGCCAGTTTATACAGTTAGAATGAAATTAATTATTCCGGTGGTGGCCGAGTTTAATGGTACGATTAAAGAATTTATTAAAAATATTGAATCTAACGGCGAATGGGAAAACCTAGTTCTTGTTCCAATTGAGCATCTTGAAAATTCAAAAATGTGGACTAAAGGTATGTCTAGGGATAGACACGCCGCAGTTTTTTTTCACCCTCTTTTAACTAGCATATGTACCTATTATCGTAAGCCAAAAAAAGTAGCATATGTACTTTGGGGGGCCAGTGCTAAAATGATTGTGAATTTCTTTAAAAATTAAAGTATTGGTGATACATATACGTCCTTAAATGATTTAGGAGATATATATGTTTTCATATAAGGTTGCTGAACTACTTAATTTGAGTAGTGTTCCAAATACAGTAGATTATATTCTATTTACAGTTTCAATTTCTCTAGTTGCTTGGATTGGTAGTAATTTACTAAATAAATCTGAGCAGGATAAAGATTTTGATAGCTCTGAAACGATTCCTTCTGAACAAGTAGAAGAAAATGAAATAGGTTCCCCTGAAAATAAGTTAGAAGCAATTAAAAGCAAAGAAGCTGAAATCTCAGTTCCAGAAATATCTTGGGATAAACGACTATTTAAAGGACTTTCAAAAACTCGAAGTGAGATTTGGGGAAAAATTGGAAGTATGATTTCGGGGAAAAAAATTGATGATGCACTTATTGAGGAGCTTGAAGAGATCCTATTTACAAGTGATCTTTCTCCTGCCCTTGTGGATGAGTTATTAGAGGAGTTAAAAAATGTTGATAGTGATGAAAACACGAACTATCTAGAGCATATAAAAACATTTATGCAGCAAAAAATGAAATCGGCTCAAGATAGTGTAAATAAAGAACTTTATAGTTTAAATGCAGATAATAATTCAGGGCTTAAAGTTATTATGATTGTGGGGGTCAATGGGGCCGGTAAGACAACAACAATTGGAAAGCTAGCAACCAAACTTAAAAGACAAGGTGCGAAAGTTGTTGTTGGTGCTTGTGATACTTTTAGGGCTGCGGCTGTTGAGCAACTAGAAGTTTGGTGTAATAGAGCTGAAGTTGATATTGTTAAAGCTGCTGAGGGTGCAGATCCGAGTGGAGTTGCTTATGACACAGTTGCTAAGGCAAAAGAGATTGGTGCGGATTATTGTATTATCGATACTGCAGGAAGACTTCATACTAAGTCTAATTTGATGGATGAGCTTGCTAAGACCAAGAAAGTTATGAGCAAAATTATTCCCGATGCACCACACGAGACCTTATTGGTTGTTGATGCCATAACAGGTCAAAATGCATTAAGACAAGCCGAAGAATTTAATAAAGCCCTTGCTCTAAGTGGTCTTATCTTTACTAAGTGTGACGGATCTTCCAAAGCTGGTAGTGCAGTTGGTATCGTTAATACTTTACAGGTGCCAATTGTTTATATTGGAGTTGGTGAAGATGTTGAGGATTTAGATATTTTTAATCTTGATAATTTTCTTGATGCACTGCTGGGTATAACGGTGTAAATCACCTTCATGATTGACTTAAGGTCTCGTTTTTCATAGTCTTATTCTATGTCCAATAAGCAAACGGAATTTAATATATTAGGTTGTACTATTCGAGTAAAGTCGGATGAAGATAATAGTAAGGCCATGCAAGCTATAGAGCTTTTAACTGATGAGATTTCCAAGATAAAATCTTTGAATTCTTCTTTAAAAGATCAAGATGTTGCTGTTTTAAGTGCCCTGAATTTAGCCTCTCGTTCTATAGATATGGAAGGCGAGTACAAAAAGAATATTTTTACTCTTCGTGATGAAGTTCAAGATGCTCTAAAGCATGTTGGAAATGTTTCTTCATCCGCAGAGAGTAAAAACTTGTAGAAGACAAAGTGAATAAAGCTGATCTTCGCAAGTTGATGAAAGAAAATTTAAAAGAGTGTTTTGATACTAGCAAAAATTCTCTTATTTCAAGTAATCTTCAAAATCTTCTGAATAATATTAAATTTCAAAAAAAACTTAATGGATTATGTGTTGGTGGCTTTTCACCAATACAACATGAACCAATTTGGTATGAAAACATATCTCATGCATATGAACTGGCTTTAGTTCATATGCATGAAGATAGAAGACTTAGCTATCATCCTTGTTCTTGGGAGAAGTTAGTCACAGGGGAAACCTCTTTACAATTGAATGATCAGTTGTTGAAAGAGCAAATTACTCCAGACATCATTTTGATTCCTGGTTTAGCCTTTACTGAATCAAGGCAAAGGCTTGGAAGAGGTGCTGGTTATTTTGATAGTTTCCTTGAACATTTTAAGGGAGTATCTATTGGTATTTTCTATGAATGTCAGAGAGTTGAGAATGTGTTTGAAGAAAAACATGATCAAAAATTAGATTATATAATAACCGAAACTAGGGTTTATTAAGGGGAAGATAACATGACAACGGAAAGTATACTATTTGCAGTTTTGGCCTTCGTGGTTGGTGCAGTTGTAGCTTACTTCGTTTCTGTCGGCCGTGTAAAAAGCTTAAAAGATGAAAAAGAAAAAGAGGCTCAAGGTATTATTAAAAATGCTGAGACATCTGCTGAAGACATCAAGCGCACAGCTAAGAGTGAAGCTAAGCAAATTGTTTCTGAGGAACGTGAAGTTCTTGAGAAAGAATATCAAAAAAGAACGCAGTCATTGCAAGATCAGGAAAGAGCAATTGCTAAAAAGGAGGTCACTTTAGATCAAAAAATTGAAGCTAAAGAAAGAGATCTTGAAGAAATCAAAAGAAAAGAAGACGATTTAAATAAAGAGAAGGCTCAAACTCAAATAGAGCGTGGAAAATTACTTGAAAAACAAAATGATATTTCTGAAAAACTTGAAAAAGTAGCAGGAATGACAAAAGACGAAGCAAAAGCTGAGCTTGTTCAAGTAATGGAGGAAGAAGCTAGAGTTGATGCAGCTAAGATGATTGCTAGGGTTGAAGAAGAGGCAAATGAAGAATCTGAAAAACGAGCAAAGAGAATTCTAGGTATTGCCCTTCAAAGATTTGCAGGAGAGTTTGTTGCTGAGCAAACGATTACATCGGTTGAACTTCCTGGTGATGAAATTAAAGGTAGGCTAATCGGTAGAGAAGGAAGAAATATTCGTGCCTTTGAGCAAATTTGTGGTGTCGATTTAATTATTGATGACACTCCAGGTATGGTTGTTATTTCATCTTTTAATGTTGTTAGAAAGCAAGTAGCTAAGATGACAATTGAAAAACTAATAGCAGATGGTCGTATTCACCCGGCTAAAATTGAAGAATTTCATGATAAATCCAAGTATGAGTTAGAGCAAACGCTAAGAGAACTTGGAGAAAAAGCTCAAATGGAAATTGGAATTCATGGACTTCACCCAGAAATATTAAAGATGCTTGGGGCACTTAATTACAGAACTTCATATATGCAAAATCAATATCAACATTCGTTGGAAGTTGGCTTCTTATGTGGAGCTATGGCCGCAGAACTTGGACTCAATGTTAAGCAAGCAAGAAGAGCAGGTCTTTTACATGATATTGGTAAGGCCATAGATGCTTCGGCAGAAGGATCTCATGCAGTTGTTGGAGCAGACTTTATTAAGAAGTATGGCGAAGACCCGGATATCGTTCATGCAGTTCGTGCTCACCATGAAGATGTTAAGCCCGAAACAGTACTTGCTCATTTAGTAATGGCCGCAGATGCGCTCTCAGGAGCAAGACCTGGTGTACGTAAATTTCTTAAAGAATCTTATGTCTCACGTGTTGCTGATATTGAGAATATTGCAAGCAGCTTCGAAGGAGTTCATAGATCATATGCTATTTCAGCTGGACGAGAAATTAGAGTTATCGTTGAGAATGATAAAATTAATGATGAACAAACAGTTATGCTTTCTAGAGATATTGCTAAGAAAATTGAAGAAGAAATGTCTTATCCTGGAACTATTAAAGTTTCTGTTGTTAGAGAGACTAGAGCTGTAGGAATTGCTAAATAGTTTATGAATAAAATTGCAATCGTACTTGGAACCTCTTCTGGACTTGGACTCGCATGTGCGAGTTCACTTCTAGACAGAGGTTTTCTTGTTTATGGTGCAAGTAGATCAGAATCTTCAATTGAGCATCCCAATTTTATTGATATTGAAATGGATTTAACTCAAGAGGGACAAGTGAAAAGTTTTATTTCTGAGGTAAAACTTGAAACTGAGGTTGTTGATATTGTTGTTAACTCTATTGGTTACTGCGATATGGGCTCATTTAATGATACCAGCTCATTGGACATGAGAATGCATTTAGAGACCAATGTTATTGGTCATTTCAATTTTTACAAATATTTTGAACCACTTATTTTATCTGGAACAACTCATATTATTAATCTTTTCTCTATTTCAGCAAAAAGCTTTTTTCCTAATACAGTAGCTTACACTTCTTCTGAACATGCTAAATTAGGTCTTATTAAAACCTTAGAAAAAGAGTGGAAGAAGTATCAAATAAGATTTTCTAATCTTTTTATTGGTGCAGTTAATACTCCGCTTTGGGATGATTATCCAGAGATTGAAACAGATAAGATGTTATCTATAGAGGACTTTATATATATATTTGATATGTTAATTGAAGCTCCTTCTCATATTCAATTTCCCGACCTTACTTTTTTACATGAAGACGGCTTTATAGAGTAATTGACTACTTTTTGAGTCTTGAATCCTAACTTAATTTATTTAATATCAACCGCTTATAAGGAAATTTTCAACAAAATACTATTTTGTTCAAGAATAAATTAAACTCTTTTAAGTAAACATCGATAAGTTTTTGAGGAGTATAGTTAAATATGCTGAAGGTTTCTTTAGTTCTATTTATTTTGAGTTTATTTTCACCGGTTGTTTTTGCACAACAGGGAATTTCTATGACAGCTCAAGCTATTCCTGTAAACACAAGTAGTGGCCTTCTTTTTGATCTATCTAATTTATTATTTGGTGATGATGAAAGTGAAGAAGAAGTTGAAGCTAAAGAAGTACCCGTTAAGGAAGAAAAGAAAACCTTTAGAAGTGTTAGAGATAAGAGACGTGCGACTAGAGGAAATTCAAGTCAAACAGAAAAAACTAAACCCATACCTATTTCAGCGAAAGCTCCAGATATTAAATTAAATCCAACTACTGGAAAGATGAATCAAATCAAAGCGTCCGTTGGATTTGAAGACGTAAACCAAAAAGTAGTTTGTAATAAAGATAATGCTAGTCAAAGCTCAGTGGATTCAAAAAAAAGCTGCTCTACAATTTTAAATAGCGCGATATTAAATGTTGGTAGGTCAAATAATGAACTATTTGATGCTATGTCTGTGATTTATGCAAGAACTGTTGCATCAACCGGAGAGAATATAAGTGATGTAAGTGAAAAATTTTGCTCTGATTGCTATTCTCAACTTTTACAACAAGAGACAAATCAAAGCCCAGAAGAAACTGAGCTTTTAATGAGAGAGATAGAGAATAATATTTCTGCCTATCTTCCACTTTCTCAGCCCTATGAGTTTCTAGCTAAAGTAAATTACGGAGAAAAGGTTGTTAACCTAAAAGCTTTTTATGAACCTTTTGCAGATCAAATAAGAAAGAACCTAGAAAAGCGTATAAAAGAAGAAAGTCCGGGAATATCTGATATAGAATTAGATGAGTTGTTGAAGCAAAAAGAAGCCAAACTGCAATGTCTACACTTTGATGAAGCTTTTAGAGTCAGTGATAGGATGATAGAAGCTCATCAAAATTCTAAGTTTAATGATCCTAATGATAACGCAAGAGCTGAATCATTGATAAATATTTGTAAAATCCGTAGAGAAAGATTTATACCAGAGCTAGAAGCTGCTATTGCAAAAAAACAAAAGAAAATGATTAAGTCTGATAAAATGAATCTACAACTAGGGATAGGGAAGGGCATTTTTGGACACCCACTCCATTCACCGGTGAGTAATACAGCGAAGAAATTCATTGAATCCTTATCCAGTAATGGAAAGACAGATATTCTTCAAAGTTTAAATGAAGAAGCTTTAGACGACTTTACAAATATAGTGTTTTTAAAAAATGAACTTAATTCAAATAAAATCTTACAAAATATTCATGAGAATCAAGTTCAAATTAAAGCGCTTTGCTCTCAAAACTCTAGTCATCAAGAAATTATTGCATCATTTCTTGGAGATGAAATAAGCACAATGTCTGATAAATCGTTTATGGATCGGATCGTAATGCAAGTAAATCAAGATCAGTATCTAGCTCCAATTTTAACATCGAAAAAAGGGGCTTGTGATTATATTGTAAGTCTTGATGAAGGATCATTAAATGTTGATTCCTATTTAAATTACTTGGTCGGTGGAAGTGATTCTATTAATAGTGATCGAATAATTGCTTTGCTGGAAAGTATGGCAGAAGAATCTTGTGGTATTGGTATTATGAGTGGAGTTGGGGCACTTATTTGTTCGTCAGCAGCTGAAACTTATACGACTTCCTATCTAAATAACTTACAGGAACTACTTAAGTTACCAGATTTGAATGAAACTCAAAAAATAGTAGTAAGCAAGATGATTTGTAATAAAACCGTTTTAGATGGTGAGCTAAATATTGCGGAAGGAGTCGCTGGCGACTTGACAATGGAAGCGAGTCCTACGGAAAATTTGTACTCTTTAGCTGGATCAATTATGCAAACACCTGA
>CAYFHZ010000045.1:0-11771 GCA_964342535.1 uncultured Bacteriovoracaceae bacterium
GCTTAATTATTAAGTGGTTATATCTTGGTGACGCCTACTTTTGAATTAATACGCATCTGAGTAAGCTAATGAAACTAAGGCTTTCAACCGATAATCTACAAGATGGGGCAACTATTTTATTATCTATTTCTAAGCTTTTTTCTGTGTAGCTTTTCTACATTTGCTGGATCCGTAGAAAATCTCTTAGATGCTTATAATGACTTGTCCTATGGCCCATTATCAATGGATTCTATGTATAAGCTAATTACAGAAACTGAAAAAATAGAGAATAAAGAAGATTATCCTCTTCTAATGCAACATTATAATAAAGCGAGAAATTATTTTTATGCCTCCCATAGGTTAGATAATTGTACTCTTGACGAAGGAAGAAATCTTGGTCAAAGATATTTAAATCAAATGGGGCATGTTGGGATAAGCTGCTCAAGTAATATTCATTTTCTCGATTCTAATTTAGATCAATTTTTTGAAGATATGGATGATATTTCATCTTCTGTCATTCAAAAAGATATTCATTTAGACTTTATAGATAAATTAGCTGACCAAGCAGTATTAAGTCTTATCGATCACAGAAGGAGATATGGTATAACTACTCCATTGCCATCAGCTGAAGAATTATGTGCCATTGGTAGTATTTCTCGTCATGAGCCTTGTTCCAAGGATTATTCGTTAAAGCTCCAAGAAAAACTAGATTATTATAAATCGACCATTAAACCAGATTTTATAAGTGATGAAATTGATGTAGCAAATAATATTAATGCGCTTATAGATGCTCTAAATCGAGATCCAGAAAAGTATAAAAATGAGTTATTAAGCGCCCCAGGAACACTTTTATTTTCGGATACATTACAAGACCGAGTAGGTGGTCTGGAAAATTTGGGACAAAAAAAACTAAGGCATATAGGCAGACAAAATGTCCAAGACGCTTTAAATGAGGTTGATTCTTCTTATATTAATATGATTAAGGATCTTGGTCGAAAATCAATGTATAAAACAGATGATGCCATTAATAAATCCGTAAAACAAATTCTTAAATCTAGTCCTCATCTTGTTGGAAGTGAACTGTCGACCAAGCCTGAGTACAGTAATAAAATATGCGCTCTATTAGGTGAAATAGAAAATGATGATGATGATTCAGAGTCATTTTATAAATGGGGGGGCTTAATCGTTGGTGGCGTACTTGTTGTGGGAACAGTTCTTACTTTTGGGGGGGTAGGAGTTTTAGTTGCAGCGGGTGGGGCCACTGCGATGTCTGCTGGTTTATTTACAGCTGGTACAATTACCTTAACCGCAGGGGGGATGACTGCTGGAGGGTTAGCTACAAAAAATGCAATTGAAAAGTATAATGATATAAAATCATTTGAAGAAGCAATCTATGTAAGTGCTGCTGATGATGATACAATTGATGAAATTAACTCAGATCTTAAAGAGTTTTACTCCCTTAGAACTCAAGCTATTTTAGAATTTGGTGGAAGTGTCTTAGGTGTAGGTGTACTTAAACAGTTAACTAAGCTTTCAGAGCTAAAAGAGTTTAATAAGCTTATGAAAGCAGCTTTAGCTGACTCTAAAATCTTGGCCAAGCTAAAAGAAATTAATAAAAAATATGGTCCTTGGGCCGTAACTAAACTTTTATTTCATGCTATCAAAATGCCTTTTAAGGCAGCGTTTGATTATCTAGCTAAGATACAAATTAAAAAAATGCCTAGATGGATGTGGGTTCATTCCAAAAAATTTGTTCGGTCAGTAAAATCGGTACCTCGATTTTTTGTGAAAAAAAGATCTGCCCCAGCTGAAACAAAATGGGAGGCAACTAAACAATTTTTCTTAAATCCACTTGGTAAAACGTCAGGAATTATATTAAGAAAATCAGAGCTTAGAAATCATATAACCCTTCCAATTGCAATTATTAGTGGAATGGCACTAGGTATGAAAGTTGATGGAGATCTTGTGGTTAAGCAAAAACGTAAAGCAAAAGTACGTACAAATACCACAGCTGGTTCGGCTTATTTAAGTTACTTTACGAAGGTACTCGGACTTGATCCAGCGGCATCAGCAATAAAAATAATCGAACATGATCAGCAGCTAGTTGCATGGAAAAAAGATCCTACAAAAAACCGGCTTCCAAGAATTCAATGGATGATAGATAACAATATCCTAACTTCTAAGGAAGCAAAATCTCTAGATGGCCTTGCAAAGAGGGCCTATGAAAAAGCGATGATTGAATATGAAAGTTATATTATTAATAATCCCGATGTTACTGTAACAGATTATTTACATTATACGGTGTATGATTTAATTAATAAGACTCCAAAATTTCAAAATCTACCTGAGTTTAAGAAAAATTTATTAGTTCAGTATTTTGATCCAATCGTTGATCTTGGATCAAGAAACGATATTGAACTGTCTTTAAAAATAAATGAACTTAGCCAAACATCGAGTCAAAGTATTGATACAGATGAAGACCTTCAAAAGCTTGCGACAAATATTATATTGAATTTGACTAATAAAGGTAATTATAGCTCAAAGGAGGCCATGGTTATGGTCAATGATCTTTTAGACAACCCTGAAAGAACAAGAAAGAAATTTGAAAAAATGAAAACTATTCTTCCTCCAGAAAAAGGATATATAGGACTGGTACCAGATGCACCTAGAGAAGATGCTATTGGTATTTTGCAAAGGCCCAATAAGATAATAGAAGATGAATTAGATCTTTATGACATAATTGTTAACGATAAACGTTTTACTCAGTTAAAAGACGCTTGGTATAATGATACTATAAATGATTTGGAAGCAAAGAATTATGCTGAAGATATGATTGATGATTATAACGAACTCGAACTGTTAAATAAACTTTGGGAAGAAGAAGATAGAGAGCCTAATGAAACAGAAATAGGATATTTGTATTCCCTTAATGGAACAGGTAAAGCCCCAAACCAATTATTAGAGTTTTCTTCTTTAATGATTGAGGGCTTGGATTGGGGAGAATTTGATGAAGAAGAAGGGATTTCTGATAAAGTGAAAAAGAAGGTTAAATCTTGTCTTACCACTTCAACTAAGTACTGGGCAGGATTCTTTTCAAAAGAAGCAGATATTGCTAGGGACGAAGAATTTGAGGAAAAACGAACAAAGTTAGCAGAAGAATATCATACAAATTTCAATACCATTTTAGAAAAATGTACAAACGATTGATAGCGACATAACTGTCGTAAGTGCTTAAAATGTTAAGGAAATTTGACATTTAATTAACTGAATTAAGACCAAAAAATTTTCTGAGAAATGTAAACTGTACTTAGGAAAATAACCTAAGGAGCGTTTATGAAAAATTTAAGTTTATTTATTCTTTCAAGTTTTATTTTATCATCAACTGTTTTTGCAATTGACTCTGATGACGTAAGAGTTATGAGTACTAAGCAAAAAAGAGATGCAGGAATTTCTGTAACGAGTGATCCCAGGTTTCCAAATGTCCTGCCATCAAGTAAAGTTGAAGAGAAATACTCAATTAAAAACAATTCGAAACAAGAATTAGAAAATCATAGTAGCTAAGAGCTATACATGTCATATATGAATCGCTAAGATAAAAGAAAAAAGGATTTTTATGAAATTCACTCTTGCGATTTTAGTTCTATGTTTTTTAAGTAACGTTTTTGCCGATGTTCAGGCCGTCTATTCTCAAAAAGGTGACTATGCTGTTGTTATTGCTCAAGGACATGGTGATGCTGAGGCTTTGTACAATGCGATGGATGTAGAAGTACAGACTTACGGACCAGATATTTTTATAAAGAGACTATCATATATTCAAGGTGATGAATCAGTGAATTTTGAATGTGATTTTATAAAAGGATTAGAGCTTTATACATGTGGTATTTCAATGCATGCATCAGACTTTGTTACAATTGATACGAAATACGATCAAATTCGTTTCACGTTAAGTGAAATGGAAAGTAATTTTTCTGATAATTTTATTGTCGATGAAATAAGTGGAGAGATTTACTCTTCTAGTACAGGCTCTCTTCATATTTTTAGAACAGAAAAAGATTTTGTATTTAGTTTTAATTAATCAGATTTAAGCTTAGCAAATATTTTTGTATTTCGAAATTTTCCAAGCTCAATGGAGTTATCCCTAAGTTCCCCTTCTAGGGTATGGCCATTGCGCTTAGGAATATTAGCAGATTTTTCATTAATGCTAGAACATCTTATTTCAATTCGGTGAAATCCCTTTGAGAAAAGTTCTTGCTCTAAAATTTGAACGGCTTCACTAACAAAGCCATTTCCTTCATATTTTCCAAGAATCCAGTAGCCGATTTCACAGCATTGGTTTTCCCAGCTTATGGTATGAACACCAATATTTCCCATATAAGTGTTAGATTTTTTTTCAAATAGACTAAAATCAAACATTTCATACTGATCCCATTTTTTTAAACTATCAGCGATATAATCAGCAGAATCTTGAACTGTTTTGGTAAAATCAACCCAAGGAAGAAAAGCTCTAAGACGTTCTCTGTCTTGATCAATACACTTAAACATGATGTCAGTGTATTTGATATCATGTTTTCGAAGTTCAACACGACTTCCATTAAGTATTGAATTTAATTTTATTTTTTTCATTTGTGTCCTTATTCAGTAGAATATAGAATAGCAAAAAAAGGAAGGTTTATGAATATACAGCCTAAAAAATCTGGAAATCCAACTCTTAATCCTAAGAACTTTAGGGACTTAGTGCAACCAGGGGCAGAGGTAATGACTCAAGAGGGTGCTTTTATTAAAACAGCAATTCTTTTGGCCATATGTATTGCAACAGCTACGTTAACTTTTGGTCCACAAGGTTTTGGATTTGCTATCCCTGGCACTATCGCAGGACTTGTTTTTTGCCTGATAACTATCTTTAAAAAAAATTGGGCACCAATCACAGCACCTCTTTATGCTGCAGCTGAAGGTTTAGTTCTTGGGGCCATTTCTTATTTATATCAAGTTCAATATCAAGGAATCGTTTTTAATGCTGTAATGTTAACTTTTGCAGTTATGGCGATAATGCTCTTTCTTTATAGTACCAATATTATTCGAGTCACGGAAAAGCTAAAAACGGGAATTATGGTGGCCACAGGGGCCATCTTTATAGTTTACCTAATCTCTTTTATAATGAGTTTTTTTGGAACACAAATACCAATGCTCCATAGTGCTGGACCTCTAGGAATAGGCTTTAGTTTGGTTGTCGTGGGAATCGCTGCCTTTAATTTACTTATTGATTTTGATTTTATAGAAAAAGCTGCTAGCAGCAGAAGTTTACCTAAATATATGGAATGGTATGGGGCCTTTGCTCTGATGGTTACATTAGTATGGCTATATTTAGAGATCTTAAGACTTTTAAGTAAGTTAAATAAAAGGTAATTGTTTAAGCTTTTGACGCTTTACTAAACTTACATTATCTCTTGATGTGCAAATAGAATCACGATAAAAAAGTATCTAGGAATTTTAAATTGGGATACCTAATGAGATTTTTACTATTATTATTTCTTATTGTTAGCTGTTCAGATGAAACATTGGATCGCGATGATCTAAATCTTAAGGCCATCTACCAAGAATATCACCTCGAGTATAATTTGAATAACAATACTGTTCTTTCAGAAGTTTACTTTAGAACTTCATCAACAGGTTCATATGTGAAGTTAAATGATGCCGATGATATATATTTTAATATTAAAGGAGATGACTTAACACTAAATGAAGCCCCTCGCTACACTCTTAATTTTAAAAGAAAGCAAGTATGGTTTGGCTCAAAGAATGTACCTTATTATATGACTGAAGTTGAAGTAGAGGATTTGAGTAATAAAAAATTTTACTGGACTTGGTATGATTCAGAAACAGATCAGGATATTATAAATGAAGCGATATTACCAGAAGCAGAGCTTGTATGTACTTCTCATAGTAAAGATAATGCCCTTGATACAACACTTACAGAGGACCTAGTAGTAACGATTAAAGAAGAACTAAAAGAAGGTCAAACTTTACATATGAAAATAATTAATCCTTTATATGACGGTTCTGTTCTCTACTATACCTTCCTAAGAAGTGAATCTGAAGATCATAAAACATTTAAAGTTTCATCGGATACAATTCGGTACGATGCAAGAACTGATCTAACAACAAGAATTGAACAAAAAAAGCGTCGTTATGGAAATTTATCTGTTGATGTAAAAACAGAAGAAATTGTTCCCGTACTAGATTCTGGACAAAATACTTATATCTTATCTTTTTCTATTGAGGAGTCTAATAGTGTTGATTCATCCACTGGAAAAGGTGGTCAAATATATAAAACTGTCGTTCTTCCAGATCAAGAAATTGATATTATTTTTTAATAGAGGTTATTTGAAGTGAAAAATATTTTTGTTATAGGATTATTGATAACAGTGGGAAATGTATTTGCCCAGTCGAAATCAGTTGAAACAACAGTTAAGCAACCAAGCGAAAAAACAGGTTTCGAGTTTGGTATTGGGTTAAATAGATTAAATTATAATGGTGAAGATGGTAATGAGTCCTTGAATGGAGTTAATCTGATCTTGAGTAAAAACTTTGAGATAAAAAATAATTTTGCAACAAAAACGTCATTTTTAATCGGGACTCTTTCCAATGAGAACTCATTTAACCAGTACGATTCAGAAAATAAATATAATACTTTTGAGTTAACTCAAAATATTTCATATACAATTGAAAAAAACGGGATTAATTATAGACCCTTTATCTCTCTTGGTTATGGTGTTGGAAACTATGATGGTAGAGTTGATGGTTTTTCTGAAGAGGATAGAAGTATTCTTGGAATTGATTCCATACACACAACTGCAACTTATCAATCCAGATCTTTTTCAATAGGTCTTCAGGCAGAACTTAAAAATAATATTGCTCCTTTTATTGCGTACAACTGGACAACTTTGGCATTTAAAGAAGAAACGGCATATATTGAAAAGAATGATAATAAATCTGAGGTTGAAGCGAGGGCTTCACTTGACGATATAAATTCTCAAGCATTTACAGCTGGCTTTGTATACCTTTTCTAAAAAACTCACTTGGCCATAGTGAACCAAGTGAGCAAAAAAAAACTTAAATGAGGTCAAGGAGATCGTCCTCATCTATATTACAATCCTCTCTCAACTTATTTGCTAAAAGAGCAATTTCAACTAAATTCTGATTATGATTTATTTTGTTTTCACAAAAGTGGCTGCTCTGGGGATCAGGTTTGGAGTTTCCATTTCCACTCCCACTTCCAGAACCATGGTTTGAAGAAGGATTGCATGAGGTAATCATGATTGCAATTAAAATAGAAAATAGCACCTTCATAGTAAATCCTTTGAATGATACAGATTAAACCATCTGTATTTAATAGTTCTAATTGTTCTAAATGTGACCTTGATAACAATGTTTAATGTTGAGTGAAGTTGGCATAGCTCAAGGAGACTACCTTGGTGTCCAAATTTAACTTCAACAGAGGCGGCTATTCTTTGCATTTCTATTTTCTTAATGAGATCAGGCCTTTTAACTCCGTTAAGAACTATTTCTTCTACTTCAAAGTCTTGGATACTAAACCCTCTAGGAAAGTATGTACCTAGATTTGGTCTGAAGCTCTGTCTATAAATATTCCACTTGTAGTCATATTTAAATTTGGTATCAGTCCATCTTGGGTCAGCTAAAGTATTAAGTAAATCAACAGTTGATTTAATACTTGTAAAAATTTCTTCAATTCTTTGTTCGTACTCCCAGACATTCTCTTTTTCTGCGAGTAATAGAATTTCTTTCGTTTGACTTTCTAAATCATTTAGTAAGTTAAGCATATCTCCAGTATTATTAATATCTTCACATTGACCGGGTTTAACTTCAGTTATACTTTCTTTTACATTTATATTTTTCACACATGAAGTGAAAAATAAAATGAGAGTAAGAATTAGTAATTTCATATCGTATTCTCCATAAGGCGATCGAGAAGTAATTTTTGTAGAGCAATTTTGGTTCTTAAAGCTGTTAAAAAATCTTTGAGCTGTTCTTCATTTAATGTATCAATTGAAAATGAAGGACTATCCATATAAGTATTCATTATTGAAATAGAGCGATTTATTTCATCTTGAATCTCTTTATCTTCTTTTGAAATATAACTTTGCTCAATATGAACATAGCTATCAATATTCTCTTGTATTTTTTTGATATTTAGAGCACTCTCTTCTTTTTTATCTTTCTTTTCACTCTTTACAGTTTGATTATTTAATCTCTTCTCATGTGTCTTTGCTATTTTAGTATTTACTTTTATTGTTTCTTGCTCTTTTTCTTGGTTGAAAAAGAACATTAAACCAATGGCCATAATAATTGTTAAAGATAAAATTTTCATTACTTACTCCAGTGTAGAAAAAGTTAAATCGACATCACCTAAATCAGCCTGACTATCAACAAGAACAGTTAAATTAGAATTCACAAATTGAAGTTTAGAGCTAGGTTTCAATTCTTTAGGCAGAAACAATAATCCGATTAACGATTTCATTTGTTTTTCAGTTGTAAGTTCATTGATTTGCATAAAACGCTCAAGCATAGCTCCTAAACGAAAACCAAGTAGTGCAGCTTTCAATACAGGGGTACCACTTTCTTTTAAGACATTACCGATAAGGGGTGCTAGTTCGAAATTATAAAAATTTTCAAGTTTAGCATAATCATCTTTTGCTAAATTTATAAACCCTGGGGCTTTTGCAGTAATTTCTACTTTCCCTGCAAGTAAATCACAGGCAAGGTCTTTTCCAAAAACTCTTATGGCCGTATATTTGTAATTATCTATTATTTCAACTTCTGACTCATCAAGACCTAATTTTTTTGTCACTTCTATTAGTGATTCATCTTGATCTATCGTTTCTATAGCGAAGCTATGAGCACTTGTAATGACTGCACCAGAAGTGGCATTCGAATATTGGTATAATGGCAAATCCTTATGTGCTGGAGTCGAAGATGCTACAACCTCTTTAGTTAATACTCCGAATTCTAATTTATCTTTTAGAATGACATCAATATAAAATTCTTTTTGATATATTGGAGATTCAATAAGTGGAGACGTATTAATTGAATTATAGCTGAAGCTTGATAGGGTTGATCTTATTTCACCATTTCTTTTAAAAGCCAGTCTTTTTAATTGTTGGCATGCTGTTGGTAGGCTTTTATAACTTTCTGGAACAACAATTTTTACATTAAAATTCTTATTAGCAGGGGCTGTCCAAAATGGTGTTGTTAACCATTCTTCAGATGCAAATAATGAAGACGTTGTAAGATTCAAAATTAGTAATATAGTAAGTTTTTTCATTTTTTTCTCCTTAATTTCCTCCCCCACTTTGGGGGAGGAGATGATTATTATTGGTAAGTACTAATCCATGGTTTAAAGATCACTTTTTCTCTTGACCATTTTTCCTCTGATTCTACATCCTGAATATTTGTATAACTATTCGTGGCCGTACTTCCACCAAAGATTGAGCCAAGAACTTTAAATCCAATGGCAGCACCCATACAGTATACATTTGTTTGACACATTCTATTGTTTTGTAATGAATTACCTAATACAGTTGCACCAATTTGTGGTGCTTGAGGAGCCTGAAGATTACCTGCGCTTACTGCTGATGGTAGACCAATCATAGCAAGTCTTCCCATGATTGCATTTCTCCATTCTCTTTCTAACTCTGCTTTTTCCTCTGAAGATAAAGTATGAGCTGCATCTTGTTCTTTCCACTCAACCTTGAAAGAGTCTTTAAAGAAAGTTCTTTCTTCAACACTTGTTTTTCTACTTGAGCTAAAGAATCCTCCACGCTTTTTTGACTTAACAATTTTCTTATACATTTTATGCATATTGTATTTTGCAACAGCATCTATTTTAAATGCAGATGGATATTCATAAGCGACAGTTAAACCATAATCCATTTCAGCGTTACCCGCGACATCTGTAGGAATTTTAAAGTCATCCGGATGAAGCATTGGGCAAGATCCTAGTAAACTTAATACAATATTTCCTGATGTTTCTTCCGGATAAGAAGGCAAATACACTGCCCCATCCTTTGAGTGCATTCCCATTGAGTAACTTAAAATGGCTTGACTTCCTGGTAATCCATCAACCCCAAGCATCGAAGTTGTTACAATTGCATTTTGAGTCTGAATTTTATTAAATGAATAATGAGGATTTTCTTCTCTAAGTTTCGTAAGATTTTTTTCCCACTTATTTGAAAATCTAATGGTTGCACTTGCGCCTTCCATTTTTGCAAAAGAGCTAAAAAGTTCTAAATATGTGTTACGAACTTTAAATAGTTTTAATCTTAACTTAGATGTTGCTCCTTCTAAGTCTTCGTATTCAGTTTCTAGTGCTTCAACAACTTTCTCTTTTTGGGAATAAATTCTTGCTAATTCTCTATTTTGTCTTACAAATTCTCTTCTTCTTTTTTGCTCTGCTCTTTTCTCTGCACGAAGTTCTCTACTTTGACTTCTTAACTCAGAACAGTTTTGAGTACATGATGATAACAGATCATTTAAACCTTCAATTTTATCTTCTATCGCCTCAATTCTTCCATCGATATACTGAATCTCATTTAAGCCGTTTTCATTTGCAAACTTGGCCAGATCAATCTTTGCATCTGAAATTTGTTTAGTTTTAGCTTCTAATTTTTCTTGATTTGCAATATCTCTTTCAGTGAGCTCATCTATCTTTGCCGAGGTCTCTCTACTGTACTTTTGTAAATCGGCCATCTCTGAACAAAATCCATTGTTAGCAGTAATAAGATGTAACTTTCCTACTTTTGATCTACCTGTGTTCGGCGGCATAACCCAAAAAGTATGCTTATCAGCAGTATCAGCTACAAGATTTGAATTTGTAGAGTTTTGTAATCTACTTAAGTGAGTAGTATCTGTTGGATAAATTGTTGGAACGGCCATGACCGTTTGTGCACTTAGTAAGCCCAATAATGCGGTACTGATTTTCTTTTTCATCTCTCCTCCTACGGAACTTGATTTCGATACTCGGGGATAAAGCAATCAAGATGCCAATTAATGGTTACGTAAAATCAGACAGATGAGGAGTTATAAGTGATCTTGGATTTTAATTATTAAAATGTTGTATTTAAAAAATAAAATATCTATTGAATAGAAAAGAGATATTTTAAAATCGAAAGATTTTCGACAGTGGCATCTTCTCTTAATATATGGATTTGTGAAGTATTAGGAAGGTGAACTATATCAAACTTGAGAGGGCCGAGTGTTTTATTTTGTTTAAGCACATCAACTATTTTGATTTCATAGCAACTTGAGTAATGATTATTTATAAAATGATTTGATCTTTGAAGCATTTGAATCAGACTTTCATGAATAGCTGTATAGAGTTCCTTGAATTCATCATTTGTAAAATTTTCTTCATTAATCATTTCAAGTGTTTTTGAAATAAGATTAAATTTTCCAACTATATCATGACGATAATTTTGATATTCACTGAAGGATTTCACGATTATCTTCTTTTTTATTTTTGATTGCAGGACGCATATATTTATAAAATGTTGCGGAGGATATTCCAAGTTCATTGATAGCAGCTGTCGCAATATTATTATTTTTCTCTATGGCCATCAGAACAATCTCTTGGGAAAGTAAGTCTAAATATTCTCTCATACCCATTTTTTCAATGAGTTTGTAGTGATCCTCACTTAGTAGGGATGTAATCTTTTGATGATTAGAATTAAGAATAATATTTTGGATATCTTCAATTTTAACAAGGCCTACACTTGTAT
>CAYFHZ010000046.1:0-11746 GCA_964342535.1 uncultured Bacteriovoracaceae bacterium
TGCTGAGTTAAAATGTCCAGATATTTCTTTCCATTTACAGGCTTTTGCCTCGAGTTGAGTTGAAAAGAGCAAACACATCATCCAAAGTTTTTTCATCAAATTAATCTATCAAAAACAATATGATTAAGTAAATAACTGAAATAACAAATAGAACTATAAAAACTTGAGTCCAACAATGGTTTATTACATAAAGAATAAATTTTACAAATTACTTCTTTCTTTTTAATATTTTTTTAACAATCTTAATTAAATTTTTCATGGAGGAAATTAATGAAAACCCAATCTCTTTTATTAGTGATCTGTTCTGTTTTATTTTTAGTGTCTTGTGCTAAAGACGACGATAGTTCATCATCATCATCATCTTCTACTCCAAGTGCAGTATTTACAAAGGCCAATAATGCTGTAACTTCAACTTACTCTTCAACGTCTTCTTCATTTGTTGGTTCAAAAAGAGCTGGTCAAAAAGCAAGTTTTACTTGTTCAAATGGTTCTCCGAGTGGTCTTTCTCAAGGGGATGCTAATTATGCATCTGGAGACGTTTATTGTGTATTAAACTCAAACTCTAAGTCACCTGACACTGTACAAGGTTCTTATTACTTAGTTTCGAAAATCCTTTGTGCTATAGAGAAAACTGAAACATTTAGTTATGCTGCAACTGCTACCAACCATGATAATATTACTTTTAATGAAACAGATTCTTGTTTTGGAGATTCTGGTTTTGATGCAAATGATGATAATGATACCGCTGATACGATTACCGTATCAATTACAGAGCAAAGTTTAACTGGTTCAGACTATGATTATTATATTGGTATTCAGCTTGGTGCTACAACTTTTACTGCTGCAAGTGTTAAGTTGTACTTAAAAGACTCTAATAATATTCTTGCAGCAAGAATGTATCAAGAAAGCGATAAGTCTCAGCTAGAATTTGTATTGAATTCCTCTAATAATAATATGTATTTTGAAAATAAAGACTACGGTAATAAAAGACATATCAGACTTGCTGCAAATGGAACATTTAATAGTGAAGGAACATTTTCAAGTGTTACATCTGCAAGTTATGCCCACACAGAAGGTGATGCTGGTTCAGAAATGGCAGTCATGATGGTTTATGCGTCTTCAGCTGTCTCATTTGACCATTTTGTATCTGGAAGCAGAGATGCTGATTATGTAGCAACTTCCATTACCTATAAAACTGATTTTTCAACTTGGACAAGTAGAGCAATCACAGATAATGATCCTTTAAATGATTCTCTTTTGGATTTAAGTACATTTACAATGGATTTCTAAGTTATATACGCCCCTCATCTCCTGAGGGGCATTTTTTTAATCACAAATAGGATATTCTTTTTTCATTACTTTTGATTTAAAACCTTTAACCAAAGTAGAACTAGTCATCTCAACTATTAATTTCTGTAAGCAATCATTTCCATTATCATCAATAAATGTAACTTCAATTTTACTTCTTTCGTTTTGAGCGGCCATACACTGTCTTTCACATGGAGCAAGTTCATCTGAAGTAAAATGATCTATAATAAATGAGAGTGGTTTTTGCATCTTTTTTAAAAATGGTTTTGCCTCTAATTCTCTAAGAGATGTTATATCATTACTTACAATATTCATTTTTGTTTCCATAAAATGAAATACGGCCATATCTCTATCTCTTTTTGTAAAGCTTGGATCATCACATAAACATTGTACACCTTCACTTGCCAAGGAAGATAAAGAAAAAAGAAAACAACTTATAAATAACCATAATTTCATCAATAAATACCTTTTTTAGATTTATTGCCATCTATAGCAATAAAAACCGATGTAAACCAGTGTCTATGTAGGATTTATAACTAAAGCATAAGTGGCAGTAAAGACAAGAGAAGAGCTGTTGCAACTGCATTAAGCGCCATTCCTAAGCTAGCATAGGTTCCCTCTGTACGGCCTGCTTGAAATGCTTTTGCAGCTCCAAATCCATGAGAAGATAACCCTAAAGCAAAGCCTCTGGCCTGCTCACTCTTTATTTTTAAAATCTGAAATAAAAAGCCTGCAGTCATTGCTCCAACGACACCAGCAAAGAGTACTATTGCCGCTGCTAATGCAGGAATGCCATTAAATAATTTTGATAATTCCATTGCAACAGGGGTTGTTGTTGCTCTAGGTGCAATAGATGCAAGTATTTCGTTAGGAGCATCAAAAAAATACATAACCCCAACAGAGCTTATAACAGCAGTAACTGAACCAGCTAATAATGAGCACATTAATGGTACAAATAGCGACATTATATTTTTTCTTTGTTCCCAGATAGGATATGCCAGACCGACAATCGCCGGGCCAAGTAAAAAACTTAAAGCTGAGGTGGATCTATAATAAAAATCATACTCAGTATTTGTGTACACGAGCAACCCAATCAGAGGAAAGACTGATAATAGAACGGGATGAAGTAAAGGATGTCTTTTAAATTTATGAGAAATAGCATCTGCAATATAAAAAAATAAAAAAGTCATTGTTAACCAAAAAATTTTACTTTTAACTAAATCAGTCATTTTGTTTTCCCATTTTTTTGGCCACGAGATGAAAGATATAAGCTGATACACTCATTGTTATAAGTGAAGAACAAAATACAGTAAATGCTATTTGTAGACCATAATTTTTGATATTTGATTTTTCATTTATAAGCCCTACTGCCGCGGGTAAAAACATAATAGATAAATGTGCTGTTAACCATGAAGTTACAGCTTTTAAAGTTGGTCGATTTTTTTTAACCATCATTAACCATACTAGCAAAAGTAACATTCCTAGAATGGCCCCTGGGATGGGAATAGATAAAATAACTCTCAGACCTTCTCCTAAAAGTTGGCAAACTAAAAGTAATGTAATTGCATCTATGGTTGTCATCAATCTTCCTACGAACAATCGTTTGAGCATTAACATTTGTTGGAGAACAAACGTTTCAATTTTTAATAATTAGAGATTTTAGCATATTTATTTTAAACACAAATAGGTTTTTGTTTCATCTCTTGTTAAAATTAACTTTATTTTACAACGAGGAGGTTGTTATGAAAAACACATATGACTTAAATGATAAAGTGGCCCTTTTAACTGGAGCTGGCTCTGGAATTGGAAAGGCAATGGCCATAGCATTTGCTCAGGCAGGAGCAAAAGTTATGGTGAGTGACCTAAATGAAGACCATGGAATGCAAGTTGTTGAAGAAATTATATCTTCAGGAAAAATTGCTTCTTTTGTAAAGTGTAATGTTATGAACTCAGAGGATGTACAGAATGCAGTTAAACAAACTGTTTCTGAATTTGGAAGTCTTGACATTGCTGTTAATAATGCTGGTGCAGGTCTTCCACCTAACCTTACAGAGGATGTGGAAGAAGATAAATTTGCTTGGCTTATAGACTTAAATCTCACAAGTGTATTTAGATGTATGAAATATGAGCTCAAGCAAATGAGAACTCAAAAAAATGGTGGTGTTATCCTTAACACAGCCTCAGCTCTAGGAATCACAACTATAGCAATGAACTCTCCTTACGTTGCAAGTAAACATGCAGTCATAGGATTAACTAAAAATGCTGCTATTGAGTACGCAGATAAAAATATTCGTATAAATGCTATTTGTCCTGGTGTCATTGAGACTCCTTTACTCTTTAATAGTCCTAAGGAAGTAATTGAAGCTTCAAAAGCACTACACCCAAATAAAAGATTTGGTAAACCAGAGGAAGTTGCAGCTTTAGCGACTTGGCTCGTAAGTGATGATTCTTCTTTTGTTACAGGTTCATATTATACTGTTGATGGTGGTTGGACTGCTTCATAATGTTATTTAGTGCCAGATAGAAACTGGCACTTTTAATTTTCTTTTAATACTGAATATATCGCTGGATGATCACTTAAATTATCTAAGCTAATCCAGTTATTCTCTTTAAAAGTAACAAAACTGTTCACGACATTGAAATGGTGAGAGCTTAGAATATAATCTATTCTAGAGGCATGATTACACGAAGATTGAAATGAAAACTGTGGATGACACAAACTGTCTTTCTTTGCTCGTTCCAAAGTTGAATATAACGGGAAATAAGTTGTCCTATCAGTCTTCTTCAGAAGATTTGTATAAGTTTTAGCAACATTATTAACTCTTAGTCTTTGTTCAGGAGAATCGTACTTACTGGACAAATAACTTTTCATTTCAGAATAAGACATATCGCGATAGTCAAAAACATTATCAATATAATCTAGCCATGGTGCCATTGTTTTTTTGGGACTTGTTATGTAAACATTAAAATCTCCTGCGGTAATAAGTCCGGCAAAATTAGCTTTTTTAGGATGATTTTCAATATAATTAGTTATCCAATCTCTGGTAACAACCGCTTGCTCAAAATGATTAAATCCTCTTCCATGATGAATATTCGCAATGAGATACCACTTATCAGATGTTGTCTTTTTTAAACTTGTAAACTGCACATAAATTTTTTCATTTCTAAAATTGCATGGAATATGAACACCAAAATTATTTACAATATCAAAAGTTTTTTTCAAAAGAACACCCATTCCCTCAATCAGAATACCAGCAGGATAAGGATTATCTCCAGAGCGAAAAATAATATCTCCATCTTTATCAACAATTGATCTTGAGGCAAACGTATTTTTATCTGTTATCCAACCAAGGTTTCCTCTACAGCCTAAAGCATATTGATAGTGAGGCATTCTTCTTTGAAGTCTTATAACTGAATTTTCGAAATAAGAATCTTGCTTGTATTTGCGATAAAAATCATCACAGTTTTTATTATAATTATTCCAGTCACCTGCGCCCACTTCTTGAAATAAAACAATATCAGGCTGAATATCATTTAAGGCTTTTGCTAAGTTTGTAATACGTCTCGTGTGTCCTCTTTTTAATTCTTCAGGACTAAAGTAAAAGATATCGGAACTTGTTACATATTTAGCTGCTTTAGAACCAAAAAACCTTTTACTTTCACCCGATGGGTGATAACCATGAAGGTTTAAACTTAGAATTGAAATTTCTTCTGCATGGGTAAAAGGTGAAAAGAGATTTAATAAAATAATAGTTTGAATAAAATATTTTTTCATTCATATATTAAAACAAAGAAGATCTAACAAGTCACATTCGCAACAAGTACTTGAGTGTTAAGGTCGGGAAAATCCTCCCAAGAAGGCTTTTCTTAGGGAGTATAAAAAGAACTTACCTTTCAAATGGTAGAAGTCCTCTTGAAGTCTAGGCTCCATCTACTAAATAAGTTTGTCCAGTACAGTAACTTGCAATATCTAGGTATAAATATAAAACTATTTCTATAATAAATTTAATGAAGAATCTCAAAAAAAATTGGGTCTCGGAGAAGATATACGTCTTACTCATAAAGATACTAAGAAATCAATAAAGTTGGATTTTCCTTCACGAATTCAAATGAATGATTTCAAGTCCCTAAAAAATTACACTTTACACCATAATGGAATTGCTCTACTTCCAGATTTTATTTGTAGAGAAGAGTATGAAAACAAGACATTAGTTCGAGTTTTAAAAGATTGGAAATGGAAAACATTTAAGACCTACTTTTTTTTACCCTTTACAAAAATATTCCTCACCTAAAGTTCAAAGTTTTATTTCTCATTGCAGTCAGGAAAATAACAAGAAACTCTTACAAGAGTACTTCATACTGAATTAAATACTTGGCCCTCAAAAGAGGGCCAAAAAATTATAAGTCTGTTGTACTCGTACCAATATCTGAAAATGTAAATGAAAGTGATTTCGTTTCACCTTTTTTGTAAGTCGTAATACTAGTATAAGCTCGAGCTGTATCAAGCACAGTTACTGCGCTGATAGAAACTCCTGTTGCACCACATGTTCCAGATGAAATATCATTATCAGCTGATATTGATCCATCAGTCGTACTAACACAGGCTTCATAATCGCTTCCTGAGCTAGGAGAAATAGCAGAACTAGTTCCACTTAGGGCCCACTCAACACTAACTCCAACTTTAGTAGGTTCTATTTGGTCAGCCGTAACTACAAATGCAATATAATCATTCACACTATTATCAGCATCTCCTGCACCAGCAATAAGTCTTCCCTCTTCAGCATCAGGATCAATATAAACACGATACATATTAAAACGATCATCAGAAGCCTCTGTTGAATCGGTAACAAATTCGTACAGAATTTTACCTGAAGATTTTGTGTACTGAGTCGTTTGTAGTTGAATCTCGTTTAAAGCTGAGCCATTATTATATCTTGTTTCAACATGATGGAAATTTAATGTAGTATCGTTATTTCTTACATACATCGTTTGATCTGAACCGAAGAAATTATTATCAGCATATGTCATCGTGATAACTTTATCATAAGTAGTTGTATCAGTTGTATCTGCGACTGTATAAGTAATAGTTTTACCACCGACATTATTCATCGAGTCAGTATCACTTCCAAAACATGTTTTAACATTTGTATTACTTGTATCAATTGTGAAAGTTTGACCTGATCCGTTTTTAAGAGTCTCACCATCCATTTCTGCAAGTTCTCCAATAATACAGCTAATCATAATAGGAGTTCTTACTCTTTGGAAGACACTATTTTGTTTTGATTCATTCATATACTGCCCAAGACTTTCCTGGATGGAAACACCTGAATTTCCCCATGGATCACCTGGCTCCGGAAACGCATCATCTGTTGTCCACAAAGAACCAAAGGCTGTCTTCTCTTGAAGTCTTGATTTTGAGCTAGATGTTTTAAATTTTGGTGCATTATCTACTAGTGCTGATTCCATTTTTAAAACAGCAGAAGAAAAAGCTGATTGCGAAGAAGAGCTACTGGAAGAGTCATCATCCTTAGCACAACTCATGAAAATAAACGAAATAATAAACAGAGAAATAAGTTTCATCCAAAAATCCTTTTTTGAAAATTGATGTTAACTTATAGTGAAACCTCTGGAATAATATTTCAAATATATCAACATTAAGAAATACTTAATTTTTTAAATAAAAAAACTAACTAAATAATTTGGATATAAAAACGTCTAGCTCATCATTAAATTCCATCCACTGGGTCGAGAGCATAAGATAAGTTGTAAGAGTTTCCTGGTAAGTAAATCGATTGGTAGCATACTCCGATTTTCTTTGTAAAAGTGTATCTAAATCAATTTTTCCAATTAAATACCTTTTTGTTTCATCATCTAAGACGCTTTTAGAGAGTGATACCTTTGCTTTTAAAAGTACTAAGTTTTTCTCATAATATTGTATTTGCGTTTTAATATTTTGAATTTGACGTTCTAATTCTTTTTCAAGTCTTTCTTTTTCAAGCTTATTTTTTCTATATTCTAAACGTGCAATTTGCGCATTTGCCTTTGTTTGATCATCACCAAAGGGAACACTTAATTTTACGCCTATTAATGCTTGATCTTGTTTCACTGGAGCTGAGTACCTTGTAGAGTCTTCAGTTGCATAGCCGGCAACGAGGGATATATCTAAGGCATCCTCTCTCTCTGTCAGCTCCATTTGCATTTTAGATATTTTTTCACTCATTTCGGATATCTTATAATCACGAGTTTTATAAACATTAATTTCAGCCAAATGAATCGATTTAAAAGCTTTGAAAACAATATCGGCTTTCTCAGGTTTCATTTCGCCTTTTGATTTTCCTACTTTTTCATAAATCTTTGATTTTATAATATTTAAATCTTTCTCTTTTTCTAGTAAATCAGACTCTGCATCAATTTGCTCAATGAGGGCCTTATCCTTATCTGTTTTACTCGCTATTTGTTTTTTAAATTTGTTTTTCACTTGAGTCGTTAGACGATCAGTATCTTTTTTTATTTGTAAGGCCAGTTCATAATTATCAAATGCAGCTTGATACTCAAAATACAGCGTAAGAGCTTCTAAATAGTACTCTTCTTTATCTTCATTTGCTTGATCGACCAAAAGCTTCGACTCTTCTTGTAATTGCGTTTTGAGTAGTCGAGAATCCCTTCCAAAAGCATTCTTAGTTAAACTTTGCTCAATTGTAACTTCAGTAGTATTTTCTTCAATATTAGGTCTCTCACTATGTGTTTGTTGAACACTTAAACTTGTTCCTGAAAGTGAAAAATCTTTTGTGAGGCTACCAGTTGTCGAAACGTTATCAGTATCACTATTTGAAACTTTACCTACTTCATGCTCTAAACTCAATGTCAATGCATCAGCGGGTAAACCTTGGTCGATAATATAGTCTTTTTTTTGTTTCTCTAACTCGAATTGTTCAAATTTCTTATCTGTTTTAAGGCTTTGTTCTATATAGTCCTTCAAACTGAGAGACTCTGCAAAACTTAAATCTAAAAAGAATGGTAATATCAATATAAACTTTAACATTATTTAGTTCTCCACTTTCTATATTGGATATAATAGCTATATATGATGGGCACAAGTCCCAATGTTATGATAACACCAAAGACAAGACCCCATGCCATTGCAAGCATCATTTCAGATAACATAGAATCATATCCCCCAACTCCATAGGCCGTTGGAAGTAGACCAGCAACTGTCGTTAGTGTTGTAATCAAAATTGCTCTTAATCTTGTTTTTGAAAGATTTGCAATTTTTTCTAGATATGACTCTTTACTGAAACTTTTTAAATCAATCTCTGAAAACTCTGTTTCAAATTTATCCACAAGAACAATGGAGTCATTAATGACAACTCCTAACATACCTAATACGCCAATAACTGAGAAAAAGCCAAATTGAGTCAAGCCATGGGCCCAAAACGTATAGATAACTCCAACAGCTCCAAACGGTAATATAGCTCCAATTATAAGTGGTGTTATTAAACTATTAAATAAAAAGATCAGAAGAGCATAAATTAATCCGATGACCAAAGCAGCAGCTAAACCAAAGTCTCCTTCAGATTCACGAGAACGTTCTATCTCCTCTCTAAAGACGAGATTACTACTTGGATAATCTCTAAGAATTTGAGGAAATGCAACTTCTTCTAGCTTTGTTGCTGCATCAAGTGGAGTCATATTATATTTTGAATCAATATCAGCATAGATTTTCATGGCCCTTTTGAAGCTTACCCTTTTTATATTAGAATCTTTTTCTCTTTCAATAACTGTTACGACATTTCTAATTGGTACTAAATAACTATTTTCATTTTGCACAGTTAAGTCTAGTAGCTTTTCAACATCATTTTTATTTTCATCACTTGTCGAAACGACCATGTCTACTTCTTCATCTCCAGAATTAATCGTATATAAAGTATCCCCTTGAATATATGTTCTTAAAGTAGAACCAATATCACTAAGAGAAACACCTAATCTTCTGGCATCACTTTTATTGATTTCAAAGTGAAATTCATGCTTAACAATTGGTCGTTCTACTTCAATATTTATAAGACCTGGAATTTTCTCCATAAGTTTTTTCAAGTCAGAAACGACATTATTTCGAACATCATCATTATTTTCTTGGATTTCAATAACAATTGGAGAACCACTAGATGAACCAAATCGAAATTTTTGCATTCCTACTTCTTGAAAACCTTTAAGCTCTTTAAACTTCTTTTCCCACTCTTGAGATAATTGTTTAAAAGTTATTTCTCTTTCAGAGGCAGATGTAATCTCAACTCGAACACTAGCTTCATTATCACGAACTTCCCCCCCTCTTCTATTTTGGGCAACAGTAGACATAACATTAAGGACAATTCCTCTATTGTCTTTTAAGAATATATCCTCAACATCTTTGACTTTTAATGCCATTTCTTTCCTGGTAAGCCCAGTTTCTCCGACAACTTTTACTCTAAAATTTCTAGATTCTTCTCTAGGGAACATGACATATTTCATCTTACTCATCATAATTGCTCCGCCTCCAACAAGAACCAAAACAAAAATAAGTAAGACCCATATTCTATGATGAAGTAAAATACGACAAGTACGTTCATAAAATGCCTCTAGCTTAGCAGTGTACTTTTCTCTTAGACTTGCAAAACTAAAAGACTTTTTATTCCACAAATGTTCAAAAGGAAGTGGATGTAACATATGGCCTGGCAGAATAAGAAACGACTCAAATAGACTTGCAAAAAGCATAAAGAGAATAATTGTTGGAATAACCTTTACAAAAAGTCCAAAGACGCCAGAGAAAAACCATAACGGAACAAATGCTGCACACGTCGTAAGGAGACTTGCAATAACGGGTGCACCAACATCACCAACCGCTTCAAGAACTGAACCTTCCCTTTTTTCTTCCTTATGTCGTTGAATATTCTCTGCCACAATAATGGCATCATCGACAACAATACCTAAAACAATAATAATCGCAGCAAGAGTCATATTATTTATAGTATAACCAAATACAAGGGCCAAAATAAGAGTGATACTTAATGAAAAAGGAATCCCCATACCAACCCAAATACCCGATTTGAAATCAAGAAAGAGAAAGAGTACAATCGCAATAAGAACAAATCCTAGGATACCATTTTCAACAATCAAATTAAGTCTATTTCTAATATCATAAGACTCATCATCTAAAGTTATTAATCGAATTTTTTTATCCTTATTTATCTCATTAAATTCTTTTACAAACTTCATAACCGCTGCTTGTGCTTTAATGATATCAACACTCACACTTTTTTTAAGATCAAGAAGGATTCCTTCATTACCCATAATTTTCGTTATACTCGTTTGGTCTTTAAAACCTTTTTTGATACTTGCAATTTCTTTTAATTTTAATTGCTGTCCCTCAAATCCACTAGAGACAACCACATCTTCTAAAGCTTCGACAGTTTCAAGTCTAGAGCTGACACTCACTTCTGACTCTTTTGCATCTTCCATGCTTCCTACAGGTTGAAGAACATGTTGAGATGATATTTGCTCTTTCACACTGGCCAAAGTTAGTTCATAGTCTTTTAATTTCTTAGGATCTAGTTTTACTTGTAGTTCTGGGTCTAAATAACCACTATCATCAACTCCACTGACTTCTTTAAGGGATAATAGACGATTTTTAATAGCTAAAGCATATTTCTGCAGCTCAAAGCGATCATCAATAGTTAAGACAGGTGTTTCTTTAAGATATACACCAATATTTATAAATGTTTTTTCAGAATTCTTAAATTGTCTATAAGTTGGTTTTTCAGTTTCACTTGGGAAATCCACTGAGTCTACCGCATCTTTAACTTCCTGAACTTTTTCACTCAAATCAGTAACAGAAGCTTCAAATTCAATTCGTACTGAGCCTGATCCAAAGCTTGAAGTCGTCTCAACACTCTCCAAAGAAGTAATACCTTTTAACTCTTCTTCTATAGGTTTTGTTACAAATAACTCTACATCTTCAGCTGCAGCACCTGGGTACGAAATACTAATATTTAAGTAATTTAATTGGTGTTCAGGTAATTCTTCTTTACCAATTTTTCCCCAGAATACTATCGCTAATATCATCACACCAAACATGACAGTGTTTGCAACAACTGGCCTACTTGTGAAAAAACTCATCAAAAACTTCATGTATGATCCTTTATTTTTCAATACCTTACTAAAGTATATCAAAAGTATGTAAGAATCATGAAACATATGGCAGAGTTTTCACAAAATTAACATTACATATTCTCATAACACTTTCTGTTCACAATTAAACGAGTATTTCAGAGGAGTAATTAGTAATTCGAATCATCTATGAAGCCTACATCTGTACTACTTAAGGGTCCTGAAATGTCATAAATATTTTTATCTAACCGCCTGACTACGGTGGGGAAATTCCCCCAAGATAGAACTGATTATAATA